>JBCCOR010000305.1:0-6093 GCA_039025295.1 Acidobacteriota bacterium | reverse complement strand
CGCTGCTCGCTTTCGCGAGCCGCTTTTAGAATCAACGTTGGTCGTTCTATTCAGTTTTCAAGGAACCAGGTCCGGGTTATTCCCGGCGGGCCCGTTAGCTTATTACCAGCTTTTGCCCGTGTCAAGCATTTTGTCGCTCCGAATCCGGCCCCGAGAGGCGTTCCGCAGCGGCAAGATGCTTAGCTTACCGCACCCAGCAACTTTGTCAAGAATCTTTTTCAGTTTTCGCATCGGATGTGACCGAAGCAGCTGGCGGATCGATTGACCCGCAGCTCCGAAAAGATCTTGCCGGTGCCCACCTGCTTGCTGCACGTGCTGACGCGAGCGACTGGACGAAGAACGACCGTGTCGAAGCGAAAGTGATCAACCCGCCGTAGAATCCCGGCGAGCGATCGATGCCGACCGCTTGGGCGGCATGCGTTTCACGAGCTTTTTCGTTTGGGGGTGGGCGACCTGCTGGGCAGGCAGCGCACTCAAGGATCATCTCGCGCCGGGGTTGTTTGCCGGCCGTTGCAGCCGTGCCCCGTGCGAGGGAGGGAAATCATAGGTATCCGGCCTCAGGGTGTCAACACCCAAGTTTCAAATTCCTTGCTTAGCATCACTTAAAGCTTGCAAGAAAAGGACTAAGCCGGCAAGAAAAACTGCACGCGACGGCCGACGACCTGCCAGGACTCGGTCAGGAGTCGACGCAGGGCCTCCGGATAGGCGCGATGCTCTTCGACCAGGATGCGACCGCGCAGGGTGGATTCGTCGTCCTCGTCGTGGACCGCGACCGCGCGCTGAACGACGATCGGACCGCTGTCGAGACCGTCGTCGACCAAATGCACCGTGCAGCCGCTCACCCGCACGCCGTGCTCGAGCGCCTGGCGCTGGGCGTGCAGGCCGGGGAACGCGGGCAGCAGGCTGGGATGGATGTTGAGCATGCGCTGCGGCCAGCGGCGGACGAAGCCCGGCGAGAGGATGCGCATATAGCCCGCGAGGCACACCCACTCGACGCCGCATTCGATCAGCGCCCGGTGGACGGCGTCTTCGTGCGCTTCGCGGCTGTCGTAGGCGCGATGCGGCAGCGACGCCACCGTCAGGCCGCGATCGCGCGCGCGATCGAGCCCGGGGGCGTCGGGCACGTTGCTCACCACGCAGGCGATCTCGGCCGGGATCGCCTGCTCGGCGGGTGCGTCGGCGCGCATGGCGTCGTGCAGCGCGAGGAAGTTGCTGCCGCGGCCTGAAAGCAGAATGCCGACCCGGGTGCGCAGGTAGTCGGGCAGGCCAGGATCGCGCGCTGAAATCGTCACGGCAGCGCGACCTCGGCGCCGCGCGCCAGCGACTGATCGACCGGGAAGTCGTAGGCGACGCCGCTCCCGCCTTCGCCGACCGTACCGATCGGCCACGACGACTGCCCGGCGGCCTTGAGCGCGCCCATGATCTCGGCCGCGGCGGCGGGATCGATCACAACCAGCATGCCGATGCCCATGTTGAAGACCCGGAACATCTCGTCGTCGTCGACCTCGCCGTGGTGCTGGAGGACGTGGAAGAACGGCGGGATCGCCCACGCGCCGACGCGGATCAGCGCGTGATGAGCCTTCGGCAGCACCCGCGGCAGGTTGTCGGTGATGCCGCCGCCCGTGACGTGGGCCAGGGCGTGCAGGCCCGCGTGGTCGAGCAGCGGACGCAGCGGCGGGAGATAGGTGCGATGCGGTGCGAGCAGCAGCGTCCGCGCGGTGCCGATCGTCTCGCCCTGCCAGCGCACAGGATCGTCGATGCCCAGGCCGAGGACGTCGAAAACGACCCGCCGCGCGAGGGTGTAGCCGTTGGTATGCAGGCCGTCGGACGGCAGGCCGAGGATCAGATCGCCCGCGCGCACCTGCGAGCCGTCGAGCCGCGCGGCGCGCGCGCGCTCGACCAGGCCGACGACGAAACCGACCAGCTCGTGATCGCCCGGCTGGTACATGCCCGGCATCTCCGCGGTCTCGCCGCCGAGCAGCGCGCAGCCGTTGGCCCGACAGCCGTCGGCGATGCCGCGCACCAGATCGACCAGGACGTCGGGCTCGAGCACGCCCGCGCCGACGTAGTCGAGGAAGAAGAGCGGCTCAGCGCCCTGGACGAGGATGTCGTTGACGCAGTGGTTGACCAGATCGCGGCCGACCGTCGTCCAGTCGTTCGCGCGCTTGGCGACCTCGAGCTTGGTGCCGACGCCGTCGGCTGACGCCACCAGCACCGGCGCGTCGCGCCCGGCGAGATCGGGCTGGAACAGGCCGCCGAAGCCGCCGAGCTCGCTCAGCACGCCCGGCACGGCGGTACCCGCGACCAGCTTCTTGATGCGCTTCAGCGCGCGATCCTGGGCGTCGATGTCGACGCCCGCGCGGCGGTATTGGGACGAATCGGCGCTCATGCGATCTCCGAAGAACGTGGTCGCGGACGGGCGGATCGGGCGCGGCACGCGGCGCGCTCAGCGCACATCGTCACCGTGCTCGGCCGCGGTGCGGATCGGGAACAGCTGCTGCTGCTCAGGCTCGGACGGCTGCTGCACGGGGTAGTTGCCCGTCCAGCAGGCGGTGCAGTAGTGGGCGCGGTCGCCGTCGAGGCAGTCGAGCAGGCCCTCGAGCGAGAGATAGCCCAGGCTGTCGGCCTCGACGTGCTGGCGAATCTCCTCGAGCGACGCACTCTTGGCCGCGATCAGCTCCTCGCGCCGCGGCGTGTCGATGCCGTAGTGGCAAGGCCACTGGGTCGGCGGCGAGCTGATGCGCAGATGGACCTCGAGCGCGCCGGCGTCGCGCACCATGTGGACGATCTTGCGCGAGGTCGTGCCGCGGACGATGGAGTCGTCGATCAGCACCACCCGCCGGCCGGCGATGCGGTCGCGGTCGGGGCTGAGCTTGACGCGCACGCCGAAGTCGCGGATCGCCTGCTGCGGCTGGATGAAGGTGCGCCCGACGTAGTGGTTGCGGATCAGGCCGAGCTCGATCGGCAGGCCCGAGGCGCGGCTGTAGCCGAGGGCGGGCACCAGGCCGCTGTCGGGCACGGGCACGACGATCGCCGGCGCGTCGCCGCTCGACGACGCAGCCGGCGGCGGCGGACATTCTTCGGCCAGGCGCTCGCCCATCGCGCCGCGCGCGCGCGACACCGACGCGCCGAAGACCTGGCTGTCGGGGCGCGCGAAGTAGACGTGCTCGAACGCGCAGCGCCGATGCGGCGCCGACTGCGGCAGATGCCGGCTCTCGATCGTGCCGTCGGGCCGGCAGGCGACGATCTCGCCCGGCGCCAGTTCGCGCTCGATCACGGCGTCGAGCAGCTCGAGCGCGCAGCTCTCCGAGGCGAAGCACGGATGGCCGGCCCGCCGTCCCATGACCAGCGGCCGGAAGCCGTGCGGATCGCGCGCCGCGATCACGCCGCGCGGGGTCAAGAGCAGCAGGCTGTAGGCACCGCGCACCTGGCCGAGCGCCTCGGCCAGCGACTCGACGACGTCTTCGCGCGGATTGCGCGCCATGAGATGCAGGATGATCTCGGTGTCGCTGGTGGTCTGGAAGATCGCGCCCTCGGCCTCGAGCGCCGCGCGCATCGCCGGGGCGCCGACCAGATTGCCGTTGTGCACCAGCGCCAGCGGCCCCATGGCGGTGCGTACGACGATCGGCTGGGCGTTGGCGAGCGCGCTGCTGCCGGCGGTCGAGTAGCGCGTGTGGCCGATCGCACGCGTGCCCTGCAGGGCGCGCAGCACGGGCCGCTTGAACAGATCGGCGACGTAGCCCATGCCGCGCTCGAGCCACATCTGCTGGCCGTCGTACGACACCATGCCGGCGCTTTCTTGGCCGCGGTGCTGCAGGGCGTAAAGACCGAGGTAGGTGTAGTACGACGCTTCGTCGTAACCGTCGATACCGAAAATGCCGCACATCGGGGATGGAGCCTCGCGGGAAGGAAGCGCGTCGGCGCGCCATTGCGCCGGACGCAAGCCTAGCGAACAGAGCCTACAGGTCGAGCGCCCGCGGCAGGGCGTCGGTCCACAGACGACGCAGATCCTCGACCGGCGCATCGATCGAGGCGCCGTCGCAGACGACGCGCAGCGCGTCGCCCGCGACCGTGCCGAGGACGCGCAGCGGCACGCCGGCCAGCGCGGCGCGGCCGGCGATGCCGTCGACCACCGGCGCCGGCGCGGCGACGAGCGCCCGCCCCTGGTGCTCGGCGAAGAGCGCCGCCGGCGACCAGTCGTCGAGCCGGACGTCGACGCCGAGGCCGCGCACGAAGCACATCTCGGCGAGCGCCACCGCCAGGCCGCCCTTCGACAGATCGTGCGCGCTGCGCACCTGATCGTCGGCGACGAGCGCGCGCAGCAGCCGCGCCAGCCGCATCTCGGCGGCGAGATCGACCGCCGGCGGACGCCCCTGCTCGATGTCGAAGAGCAGGCGCAGATAGGCGCTGCCGCCCATGCCGTCGTCGATCGGCCGACCGGTCTCGCGCAGCGGACCGAACGGCGCGCCGAGCAGGACGACCGCGTCGCCGTCCTCGACGAAACCGGCCGACGGCGTGCGCCCGAGGGTTTCGATCACGCCGACCACCGCCACCGCCGGCGTCGGATGGATCGAGCGATCGTCGGTGGTGTTGTAGAGCGAGACGTTGCCCGATACCACCGGCACGTCGAGCGCGCGACACGCCTCGGCCATGCCGGCGACCGCGCGCTCGAGCTGCCACGCGATCTCCGGAATCTCGGGGCTGCCGAAGTTGAGGCAGTCGGTGAGGCCGGCGGCCTCGGCGCCAACGCACGCGAGGTTGCGCACCGACTCGGCCACCGCCTGCGCGCCGCCGAGGTAGGGATCGAGGAAGGTGTAGACCGGGTTGACCTCGCACGTCAGCGCCAGCGCCGACGGCGTGCCCTTGAGCCGCAGCACAGCCGCGTCGGCGCCCGGGCCGACGACTGTATTGCCGCGCACGGTGTGGTCGTACTGCCCCCAGATCCACGCCTTGGTGCCGAGCTCGGGCGTTGCCAGCAGGCGACGCAGCGCGTCCTCGGGCTCGAGCGCCGGCACCTCGGGCGGCGTCTGGCGCGCGGCGAGATCCGCCGGCTCGCGGCGCGGACGGTCGTAGACCGGCGCGTTCTCGGTCAGCGGCAGAATCGGCAGATCGGCGGCCTCGGCGCCGTCGAAGGTCAATCGCGCGCGGCCGCCCTCGGTGAGCGCGCCGATCGTCGCCACCGACAGATCCCAGCGTCCGAAGACCTTCTCCACCTCTTCCTCGCGGCCGCGCTCGACCACCAGCAGCATGCGCTCCTGCGACTCCGACAGCATCAGCTCGTAGGGCGTCATGAAGCGCGCCCGGCGCGGCACGCGCTCGAGCTGCATGTGGATGCCGAGACCGCCCTTGCCCGCCATCTCGAACGAGGTCGAGGTCAGGCCGGCCGCGCCCATGTCCTGAATCGCCACCACCGCGCCGGTCTGCATCACCTCGAGGCAGGCCTCGATCAGGATCTTCTCGGTGAACGGATCGCCGACCTGCACCGCCGGCCGCTGCTTGGCGCTGTCTTCGTCGAACGACGCCGACGCCATGGTCGCGCCGCGGATGCCGTCGCGGCCGGTGCGGCTGCCGACGTAGAGCAGCGGATTGCCGACGCCCGACGCGCCAGCGCGGAAGATCGCGTCCTCGCGCGCCAGGCCGAGGGCGAAGGCGTTGACCAGGATGTTGCCGTCGTAGCTGGGGTGGAAGTCGGTCTCGCCGCCCACCGTCGGCACCCCGACGCAGTTGCCGTAGTCGCCGATGCCGCGCACCACGCCGTCGATCAGATGGCGCATGCGCGGCGCGTCGATGCGGCCGAAGCGCAGCGCGTCCATCAGCGCGATCGGCCGCGCGCCCATAGTGAAGACGTCGCGCAGGATGCCGCCGACGCCGGTCGCCGCGCCCTGGTAAGGCTCGATGTAGCTCGGATGGTTGTGGCTCTCCATCTTGAACACCGCCACCCAGCCGTGGCCGACGTCGACCGCGCCGGCGTTCTCGCCCGGGCCCTGGCGCACGCGCGCGCCCTCGGTCGGGAAGCGGCGCAGATGGATCTTCGACGATTTATAAGAGCAGTGCTCCGACCACAGCGACGAGGCGATGCCGAGCTCGGTGCGG
>JBCCOR010000304.1:0-6111 GCA_039025295.1 Acidobacteriota bacterium | reverse complement strand
CCGCCGCGCCTGCGCCGGCCGCGCCCGCGGCCGACGATCCGCGCATGCGCATCCAGGCGCTGCTCGCCGAGGGGCAGGAGGCGTTTCAGCAGGGCGACAACCAGGGCGCGATCGACATCTGGTCGCGGATTTTCCTGATCGACGTCGACAACGACGAGGCGTCGCGCCGCATCGAGGCGGCGCGCGATCTCAAGGCCGAGCGCGAGCGCCAGGCCGAGGAGCTCTATTACGAAGCGGTCGAGCTCTTCGAGGCCGAGAGCTTCGACGAGGCGCGCGATCGCTTCGAGCGCACCCTGGAGCTCGATCCCAACCACGGCGGCGCACGTGCCTACATCGAGCAGATCGACGAGGCCGGCGGCGACGACGACGATGATCTGCAGTACAGCGACGCCGACCCCGAGTACGATGACGCCATCGACGCCGCGCTGAAGAGCGCCGCCCGCGAAGAAGCCGGTGCCGCCGAAGGCGCGATGCCGATCAGCTACGTGGCGGTCAAGAAGACCGACAAGCGCCTGGTCGCGATCGGGGCCCTGGTCGCCCTGCTGGTGATCGGCGGCGGTGCCTTCTTGGCGACCCAGTGGAACGAGTTCTTCCCCAACGCCGCGCCGCCCGCCCAGGGCGGTGCGGCGGCCACCGGCCAGATCGATCGCGCTCAGGCGCTTTATGAAAACGGCCAGGTCGAGAACGCCGTGCGCCTGCTCGAGCGCATCTCGACGATCGATCCGAGCTATCGCCAGGCCCAAACCCTGCTCACGCAGTGGCGCAGCGAGCTCGGCGAGGGCACCGAAGAAACCGACAGCGGCATCGATCCGCTGGCGCCGCCGGAGCTGTCGCCGGAAGACCAGGCGCGTCTCGATCTGCTGCTCAACGCCGCCCGCGACGCCTACGGCGAGGGCCGCTACATCCGCGCCAGCCGCTATTTCGAGCGGGCCAAGAAGCTGCGGCCGCTCGAGCCCGACGACGCGGTGCTCGAGCGCAGCACGGCCGAGTCGCTCGAGCCGCTGCGCGAGTACCTGAAGCTCTTCGAAGGCGCCGAGTACACGCAGATCCTCCCCGACCTGTGGCGCGAGCGCGAGCGCGATCCGGGCAATCCCGACATCGACATGCTGATCGTCGACAGCTACTTCAACCTCGCGCTGCAGGATCTGCAGCGCGGCGACGCGGTGTCCGCCGTGAGCAAGCTCGAAGACGCGCTCGAGGTCGACGAGGACAACCGTGATCTGCTGCGTCTGCTGACGTTCTCGCGCACCTACGGCGATCGTCAGCAGGATCTGCTCTACCGCATCTTCGTCAAGTACACGCCCACGCGATGAGCCGGCGACGCAAGCGCAAGCGACCGGGTGAATCGCCGCCGACCGCGGCGGACGCCGGGCCGCTCGATCTGCCGCTGCGTCCGCGGGGCGATGCCGTGCCCGCCGACGCGCCGCCGACCGAGGTCGCGGCCGACGCGCTCTTCGACGTGCGCGAGTCGATCGGGCGTCCGCACGGCGATCCCCAGACCGACGTGCGCGCGCAGCTGGTGCAGCGCTCGGCGCAGCGCGCGCCGGCCGCGGTCGACGTGTCGCCCGACGACTTCGACGCCGACGCGTTCGATGATGATGCGGCGCTGGGCGATGAGCGCGCAGCGGCGGTCGACGACGCGGCGCTGGCCGACGACGTCGACGACGACGACTGGGTGGAGGCGCCCAGCGGCCAGGAGGCTGCCGATGGCTTGGACGACCCCAACGCGGATCGACCCGAGGCGGTCGACGACGCGCTGCCGGTCTCGATCTACGACGCCGATCTGCTGCCGACGCCGCTACCCGATCGCCTGATCGCCGGCCTGGCCGATCTCGCCGTGCACCTGATCATGGTCGGTGCGTCCATCGGCGCGGTCATCCTGATGGGCGTGCCGCTGCGGGTCGAGCAGTGGCCGCCGTTCGCCGGTTTGGCGCTGATCTTCTCGTTTCCCTACTGGGTGATTCCGCTCGCGTTTTGGGGGCAGACGCCCGGCATGGCGTGGATCGGTCATCTCGCCCGCACCCTCGACCGCGAGCCGCTGACCTTCAGCCAGGCGGTGCTGCGCTGGATGGGCGCGCTCTTGACCGTGGCGCTGATCGGCGTGCCGCTGCTGCTCGCGCTGACCGGGCGCTCGCTCAGCGATCGGCTGAGCGATTCGGCGACGGTCTCGCTGTGACGCGGCCCGCGCCGGCTTCCGCGATCGCGTCCGCGCTGTCAGTAGCGATAGCGCAGCCGGCTGCCGCCGCGATCGCCTCCCTCGATGGTCACGCGCACCGTCGCGCCGCCGCGCTGCAGGGTCAGCGCGCCGTCGCCGGCGGCGCCGCCCAGCCAGCCGCCGGCCGCGGCGCGTCGACGCAGATCGGCGCGGGCCGCGTCGGGCGCGGCGTCGGCGGCGATCGTCACCGTGCGCGCGCCGTCTGCAGCGCGCCCGAAGTCGTCGACGCTCGCCGGCAGCGGAATCGGCAGATCGGCGGGCACGTCCTGCGGCAGCAGGCCGGCCAGCTGCGGACCGGCGGGCGCCGACGCGGTCGGATCGTTCGACGGATCGATCGCGTCGGCCGCCTCGACCTCGACGGTTTCGAGCGGCATCTCGGCCGCGGGCGGCGCCGGCTGGCAGCCGAGCACGGCCGCGAATGCGATCAGCAGCGTCGCCGCGTCGCGCGCGCGGGAGAACACAGAGGATGATGCGCGCGGCGATCGCGTCGGTGGCGCTGTCGGCATGGCTGTTCTTGCTCCTGATCGGTGAGGTGATGGGCGGTGCGGCGCATGGCCTGCTGTTGGTTGCGCTGGCTACGTTTCCGTGGCGCGCGGCTCAGCCGTCTGCGTCGTTGCCGCCGTCCGCGCCCGCGCGCGTCGCGTCGTCCGGCGGCGATGCCCCCCAGTCGACCTCGTAGCCGCTGCGCGCTGTCTGCAGCAGCCGGCGCAGATTGGCCAGGTTGCCGATGGCGGCGTAGAGAAACGCCCCGGATGCGAGCGCGACCATCAGCGCGAGGCGCGGCGGATAGCCGCGCATGAACTGCAGCAGGGCGAAGGTCACGAGCGCGCCGGCGAGGGCCGCGGCGACGCGCTTGGCGTCGAAGCGCGGTGTCATGCGGATGATGGCATCCTGAAAGATGAAGATCGGGGCGTCTGCGCGCAAGCAAAACGCCCCGCGGCAGCGCGCGCGGGGCGTCGGAAACGATGCGGTCGGCGCCAGCGCGCGACGGCGACGGTCGTCAATAGTCGCGAACGTCGAGGCCGCCGCCGCCGACGCCGCCGGTGTCGACGAATTGCTCGAGGCTGAAGTTCTGCTGCGCCGGCGGCGCGGGTGCCTGCGGCTGCTGCGGCGGCTGCTGACCGGGGTCGCCCTCGAGGCCTTCTTCCTGGGCGGCGTTGTAGGCCCAGCCGAGCTCGATCGTCGAGGCGTCGATCTGACGGCCGAAGCCGCTCGCCTCGACCGACGACACGACGTCGACGACGTCGGTCAACTCGAGCGCGATCCAGTTGCCGCGGTCGGTGAGGATCATCGCGACGTTCTCGTCCCACTCGGCCGGCACCGGGCGGTAGCGCGTCTCAAAGGTCGCGCCGCTCTTGAGCGTGACGGTGAACAGACGCGCCTGGGCGGCGGTGGTGACGAGCAGCAGGAGCGCCGTGGCCAGGACGACAAGGCGGAGTGCGCGCATGGAAGTCTCCGAATAGGTGAGCGTGTCGCTGGCAGAGATCGCGCAGCGACGCGCACGGTGATGCATAGCGGCCTTCAAATATAGCGCAGGTGCCCAGCGCGCGTCCAGGTCAGGTTCGTTCCGCAGCTGCTATAGTCGAAGGGCTCTCGTGGGGGCGTACCGGTTTCGACGGGGAACAGGGCAACCGAATGGCCGCGTGCCGGATCCATCCGTCAATTGGAACCCAACACAACTGCCAACGATAACTTCGACCTGGCTCTCGCGGCTTAATTAAGCTGTGACGCCCGCGAACGAGCGTGATTCGTCGCGCGTTCGCGGGTGCAACACAATACGAATACGAAGGACGCGCTTCGCTCCGCGGCGCGTCCGGGGCCTTGCGGAGCTCGGTCGGCGCGGCGGGCGTCTTCCCCCAACCCGCGCCGACGACAACCCCAACGGAAGACTACGCACGTAGACGCGTTCGCTTGCGTTTTCCGGACGCGGGTTCGACTCCCGCCGCCTCCACCATTCTCCACCTGCCTCGGGACTGCCGCCGCGCGCGACGGCAGTCCCGTTTGCTGTCGCCTCATCCTCGCCCGCCCGGGTCCTGCCATCTTTCCGAGGCCTGTACGACCATGCCCCTCTCCGCCGCCTCCCGCATCGACTTCGAGGCCGCGCTCAACCCCGATCAGCTCGCCGCTGTCGTTCACGACGGTGGTCCGCAGCTGGTGCTGGCCGGCGCCGGCTCGGGCAAGACGCGCGTCATCACCTACCGCATCGCCTGGCTCGCCCAGGAGCGCGGCGTCGATCCGCGGCACATCGCCGCCGTCACGTTCACCAACAAGGCCGCGCGCGAGATGACCGCGCGCATCGAGCGGCTGCTCGGCGGCGCGCGCGTCGGCTTCCTCGGCACCTTTCATCGCTTCTCCCTGCGCCTCTTGCGCATCTACGGCGATCGCCTCGAGCTGCCGCCCGACTTCGCGATCTTCGACACCGCCGACCAGAAAGCGCTGATCAAGCAGTCGATCCTCGAGAGCGGCCTCGATCCGCACGCGTTCACGGTCGGCACGGTGCTCAACACGATCAGCCACGCCAAGAACCGGCTGATCAATCCGTCGGATTTCGAGCGCGAGGCCGACAGCTTCAGCCTGCGCAGCCAGGCCAAGGCCTACCGCCGCTACCAGAAGCTGCTGCGCGAGGCCGGCGGCGTCGACTTCGACGACATGATCCGCTTCGCCGTCCGCCTGCTGCGCGAGCACGCGTCGGTGCGCGCGCGCGTGCGCGAGCGCCATCGCGTGCTGCTGGTCGACGAGTTCCAGGACACCAACCATGCGCAGATGGCGCTGGTCGACGCGCTGGCCGGCGAGCGCGGCGCGCTGACCGCGGTCGGCGACGAAGATCAGGGCATTTACCGCTGGCGCGGCGCCGAACTCGACAACATCCTGCGCTTCGAAGATCACTTCCCCGGCGCGACGGTGCGCAAGCTCGAGCAGAACTACCGCTCGACCCAGGTGATTCTCGACGCCGCCGGCGCGGTGGTGGCGCACAACGAGGGCCGGCGCGGCAAGCGCCTGTGGACCGATCGACGCGGCGGCGACGCACTGCAGCTCTACCAGGCGCGCGACGAGCAGGACGAGGCGCGCTGGCTGACCCGTGCGCTGCTCGCGCTCGAGATCCCGCGCACCGAGCTGGCGGTCCTGGTGCGCACCAACGCCCAGACCCGCGCCTTCGAAGAGGCGCTGCTCGAGCGGCGCGTGCCCTACGTCATGATCGGCGGCCTGCGCTTCTACGAGCGCGCCGAGGTCAAGGATCTGCTCGCCTATCTGCGCCTGCTGCGCAATCCCGACGATCCGCTGTCGTTCAACCGCGTGCTCAACAAGCCGCCGCGCGGCATCGGCCGCACCACCCACGACGCGCTGCTGCATCGCGCGCTGGCGCTCGATGCAACGCCGTGGTCGCTGATCGACGACGACCGCCTGGGCGATCTGCCCAAGCGCGCGCGCAAGGCACTGCTCGGCTTCCGCGATCTGGTGCGCGCGCTGCGCGCGCTGGCCGCCGAGGGACCGCCGCTGCCCAAGCTGCTGCGGGCAGTGATCAAGGCGACGAACTACACCGATCTCTACAGCAAGCCGACCGACGAGAACCAGGCCAAGCTCGAGAACATCAACGAGCTGCTGAGCGCCGCCCAGACCTTCGCCGAGCAGCGCAGCGCCGACGACGCCGCGGGCAGCGATCTCCTGACCGCGTTTCTCGACCACGTCAGCCTGGTCGCCGAGGGCGACGAGAACCGCCGCGATGAGCCTCTGCCCGACGAGGGCGCGGTCTCGCTGATGACCATGCACAGCGCCAAGGGCCTCGAGTTCGGCGCGGTCGCGGTCGCGGGGCTCGAGAACGGCCTGCTGCCGCACTTCAACGCGCAGAAGGACGCCAACGACGTCGAGGAGGAGCGCCGCCTGCTCTATGTCGCGAT
>JBCCOR010000303.1:0-6114 GCA_039025295.1 Acidobacteriota bacterium | reverse complement strand
CGCCCAGGCATCCGCACACAAAGAGATGCGTCGAGATAGATTCCTGTACAAGAGATTGTTCTGTTGAATCTGCTTTCTGGTCTGGTACGCCCTTTGCGAAAGGAAGAGGCATCCGACGAATCCCTCCCTTCAAAGGAACCAACCATGTTGTTCTCCCGCACACGTCTTCCCGTAACCTTGATGGTCACCCTGGCCTTGACCGGCGCGACGCTCGGCGCCGACGCCGTTCTCGCGCAGAAAGCCGACGGCACGTCGCCCTCGACGACAGCCTCGGTCGAGCGCGGTACATACACCGCGCCGAACGGCGACGTCTTCAGCTTCGCCAAGCAGCTCGGCGGCAGCGAGGAGAAGGTTGTCTACACGCGTGACGGCGTGACCTACGATGCCGAGGCACTCGCGCGCTACAAGATCGAGAATCCGCCGCCGGTCATCGAGCCCGAGCTGCTGCGCGCGGCCGAACGCGCCGGCGACGCGCCGGTCGCGTTGGTGGTCTGGCTGAAGAACCGCCCAGGCTCGACGATCGCGCGCCAGGTGCAGGAACTCTACGCGCCCGAGCTCGACGCCATGGCCGCCGACGTGCAGGCCGTGCAGCGCGAGCTGCGTCTCGACATGTCGCTGTCGCCCGCCGAGGAAGCGAACTACATCGACTTCGCGCAGCGCGGCTATCTGCGGCTGACCGAAGCGCAGCAAGCGCTGATCGACGAGCGCAAGGCGACGATCGATGCGCTGAGCGCGGCCATGCAGGCCGAGATCCGCCGGCAGACGGAGCGGGCGATCGCGCCCGATCAGCGGCAGCTGGCGCGCGCGGTCGATCAGCTCGGCGGCGCGGTCGACGCGGTGCTCGTCAGCCGCAACGCGGCCCAGATCACCCTGCCCGGTCGCGACGTCGCGTACCTGAGCACGCTGAGCAACGTCGCCCGCATCACCGAGGTGCCGATAGGCCGTCTCGATCTCGACAAGCAGGACACCAGCCTCGGCCTCAACAGTGGGTTTTGGAACGACGGCATCGACGGCGGCGTGTGGGACGCGGGCGTGCTCGACACCGGCGTACAGCAGGACCATCCGGATCTCGACCATCTGACCTACGAATCGACCTACGGCACGACCGACAGCAACGGTCACGGCACCGGCGTGGCGGGCATCATCGCCAGCAACGATTCCACCTACCGCGGCATGGCCTACTCGCTCGACAACATGCTGGTCGGCGACTGCCTGAACGGCAACGTCTACGACCACGCCGACTGGATGGTCGGCGATCGTCAGGACGATCCCGAGGCGATCAACCTCAGCTGCGGCTACGGCACGCCGAGCACCAACGACTACACGTCGATGGACAAATTCTTCGACGGCCTGGTCGACGACCACAGCGTTCTGCTCGTCAAGTCGGCCGGCAACAACGGCGCCGGCACGAGCACCATGACGAAGCCGGCCGCGGCCTACAACGTGATGACCGTCGCCAATGTCGACGACCGGAACACCACCTCGCGCGGCGACGACATCCTGCGCTACACGAGCAGCCGCGGACCGACGCTCGGCGGCCGCAAGAAGCCCGACATCTCGGCGCCGGGCCACAACACGCACACCGCCCACAACGACTGGGCGACCGGCAGCGACTTCGTCGACCTCGGCGGCACCAGCGCGGCGGCGCCGCACGTGACCGGCGGCGCGCTCCTGGTGACCGATCTGCGCGGTAACGACGATCCCAAGGCGTCGAAGGCGGTGCTGATCAACACGGCCGACGCCCGGGACAGCAGCGGCAGCGTCGACGGCAGCGCGTGGAACGCCGACTTCGGCTGGGGCTATCTCAACCTGGGCGAGGCCTGGCTCAACGGCACCGACGTGTTCCGCAACAGCGTCACCGACGACGCGGTCGACTACAAGCTCTACCTCGGCACGATGTACGAAGACGAAAAGGCGACCGTCGTGTGGCATCGCCACGTCGACTCCAACGGCACCAGCACGCCGACCCAGATCGCCGATCTGAGCGATCTCGATCTCTACGCCTACAGCGCCAGCAACGGTGCACTGATCGACAGCAGCACATCGCACATCGACAACGTCGAGCAGATCGCCGTCGACAGCGATGGCGACGTGGTGCTCAAGGTTGAGCTCTACGGTTCGCTCGACAGCACGCTGTCGAAGCAGACCTACGCCTTGGCCACCGAAGAGAATTTCGTGAAGGTCGATCCGCCGAGTCTCTCGGCCACCGCGATCGACGTGTCGGCGCCGTCGGGCTTCCCCGGCTTCTTCCCGATCCAGATGGCGGTGCAGGTGACGAACAGCGGTGAGGCGCCGGCGGCCGCGACCCTGATGACGGTGACGGCGCCCAGCGGCTGGATGGCGATGCCGGTGCTTCCGTTCGTGACCATCCCGGGCGGTGCGACGGTGACCATGCCGGTCATGGTGTTCTCGAACTGCGGCAGCGCGGGTCAGTCGGAGACGATCGATATTTCTCTGACCTCGAACGCCTACGGCGAGACGTTCACGGCCGCGACGTCCGGCACCGTCAACTGCGGCTGAGCCGTCGCGCGCTGCGCCGCTGAGCAACGCGCCCCCGCGGCTTGACCGCGGGGGCGCGCTTGGGTGTGCGTCGTCGTGTGCTCGATCGCACCGTGTCGGCGGCGACGATGTCGCGCGATGTCGGTCATGGCGCGACATCGTCGGTGCATGAGAGAAAAGAGAGATCTGGCGCGAAGGTCATCTTTGAAAAGAGATTGTTCTGAATCAATGTCCGCGGCATCCTCGACACGGGCATTCAGCAGGACCATCCGAAGCTCGACCACGTGACCTACGAGTCGACCCACGGCACGACCGACACCGATGGCCACGGCACCAAGGTCGCCGGCATCATCTACAGCAATCATTCCGACTACCGCGGCATGGCCTATGGGCTCGACCGTGTGCTGGTCGGCGACTGTCTCAACTTCAACGTCTACGACCACGCCGACTGGATGGTCGGCGCGCGCGGGGACGATCCCGAGGCGATCAACCTGAGCTGCGGCTACGGCAGGGCCAACGGCAGCGACTACGCGTCGATCGACAAATCAATCGACGACAGTGCCAACGACTACCAGCTCTACCGCGGCACGATGTTCCGGCACGAGAAGGCGACGGTCACCTGGCATCGGCATTCGACCTACAACGGCACGAACACGCCGACCAACATCCTTGACCTGAGCGATCTCGATCTCTACGCCTACGCCGGCGACGACGGCTCGCTGATCGACAGCAGTACGTCGCACATCGACAACGTCGAGCAGATTGCCGCCAGCGCCGACGGCGACACGGTGATCAAGGTCGCGGCGTACGGTTCGTTCGACAGCGCCCTGGCGTCGCAGGAATACGCGCTGGCGACCGAGGAGAACTTCCAAAAGGTCAATCCGCCAAGCCTCTCGCTCAGTGCGTCGAACGTGACCGTGAACACGAGCCTGTTCGACCCGGTTCCGGTCGGACCGTGGGTCACCGTGAACAACACGGGTGGCGCGCCGGCACACAGCATCACGGCGACCGCGACGATCTCCGGCGACTGGACGCTCCTCAACACCAGCAACCCCATGGCCAGCATCGACAGTGGCGATTCGTTTCCCACGGCCTTCACCGCGATGACCCGCTGCACGAGTACCGGCGAATCGCAGACGGTGACGGTCACGGTGACGTCCGAGTCGTACGGCGAGACCTTCACGGCGACCACTTCGTACACGATCACCTGCGGCTGAGGCGCCGCGCCGGGCCGGCGCATTGCCTCGAATCATCCAGCGCCCGCCGATCTCGGCGGGCGCTCGGCGTTTGGGATGTCGGCACCGGGATGTCGGTCACGATGTCTTGCGGGCGACATCGGGATGCGACATGCGCTGCGGGGGCCCCATCGCGTGAGTCGCTGCACGATGAGTGATGTTATGGATTATTTGGAGTCAATTTTTCATGGAATCGATCTTTTGAAGATCTGCGTGCGCTGAGCACCGATGGCACAGGGCTTGCGATGGAGAAGACCGTTCCCTTGCACTGAACGGTTTTTCACCCCGGCAATCCGAAAGGAGTTCATCATGTTGTCCGCCCGCATCCTGCTCAAGACCGTCCTCGTCGCGTCCCTGACGATGGCGATCCCCGGTGCCGACGCCGTCGTCGCGCAGAAAACCGACGGCGCGTCGGACGGACCGGTGCTTTCAGCCGAACGCGGCCTCTACACGGCGCCGAACGGCGACGTCTTCACCTTCGTCAAGCAGCTCGGCGGCGCCGAGGATAAGGTCGTCTACGTCCGCGACGGCGTCACCTACGACGCCGCGGCCCTGAAGCGCTACAAGGCGGAGAACCCGCCGCCGACGATCGAGTCCGAGCTGCGGGAGACCATCGCGCGCGCGGGCGACGAGACGATGGAGGTGATCGTCTGGCTGAAGAACCGGCCGGGCACGGCGATCGCGCAGCAGGTGCAGACGCTCTACGAAGCCGAGCTCGAGACGATGGGCGCCGAGGTGCGCGCCGTGCACAGGCAGCTGCGTCTGGGCACGTCGCTGACGCCGGAGGAAGAGGCGAACTACATCGACTTCGCGCAGCGCGGCTATCTGCGGCTGACCGCCGAGCAGCAGCAGTTCGTCGCGGTGCGCAAGGCGGCGATCGACGACCTGAAGGCCGAGATGCAGCGCGAGGTGCATCGCTTGACCGAGCGGGCGATCGCCGACGATCAGCGTCAGCTCGCGGCCCGGGTGAACCGCCTCGAGGGCGCGGTTCGCAGCGTCATCGTGAGCCAGAACGGTGCGCGCGTGGCGCTGCCGGCATCGTCGATCGCGCGCCTGGCCGAGATGCCCGAGATCGCGCAGATCGTCGCGGTGCCGGTGCTGCAGCTGGATCTCGACAAGCAGGACAACAGCCTGGGCCTGAACGGCGGCTTCTGGGACAACGGCATCGACGGCGGCGTCTGGGACGTTGGCATCATCGACTCGGGCGTCGAGCAGAGCCATCCGAAGCTCGACCACGTGACCTACGAGTCGGCCATCGGCAGCACCGACTCGAACGGCCACGGCACGAGCGTCGCGGGCATCATCTACAGCGATCACTCCGACTACCGCGGCATGGCCTACAGCCTGGACAACGTGCTGGTCGGCGACTGCTTCAACAACTCGATCAACCACGCCGACTGGATGGTCGGTGCACGTTCGGACGATCCTGAGGTGATCAACATGAGCTGCGGCAGCGGCCCGGCCACCGGCAGCGACTACTACTGGTCGGCCAAATTTTATGATGCCTTGGTCGACGACCACCGCGTGCTCTTCATCAACTCGGCCGGCAACGCCGGCGACGGTACGACCACCCTCAACGACCAGTCCACCGCCTACAACATCCTGTCTGTGGCCAACGTCGACGACGACAACTCCAAGTCGCGCGGCGACGACACGCTGCGCTACACGAGCAGCCGCGGACCGACGCTGAACGGTCGCAAGAAGCCCGATCTCGCGGCGCCGGGTCACAACACCAAAACGGCCGACCACGGCTACGCCAGCGGCGACAACTGGGCCAATTTCGGCGGCACCAGCGCGGCGGCGCCGCACGTGGCGGGCGGCGCGATCCTGGTGACCGATCTGCGCAGCAACGACGATCCCAAGGCGACCAAGGCGGTGCTGATCAACACGGCCGACGCGTGGGACGACGGCGGCGAGACCGACGGCAGCGTGTGGAACAAAGACTACGGCTGGGGCTATCTCGATCTCGGCAAGGCGTGGCTCAACGGCACCGACGTGTTCGTCGATGCGGTCGACGACGGTTCGAACGACTACAAGCTCTACCGCGGCACGATGTACAAGCACGAGAAGGCGACCGTCACGTGGCATCGGCATTCGACCTACAACGGCACGAATACGCCGACCAACATCCTCGATCTGAGCGATCTCGATCTCTACGCCTACGACGCCAGCAGCGGCGCGCTGATCGACAGCAGCACCTCGCACATCGACAACGTCGAGCAGATCGCCGTCGGCAGCGACAGCGACACGGTGCTCAAGGTGAAGACGTACGGTTCGCTCGACAGCACGCTGTCGTCGCAGTCGTACGCGCTGGCGACCGAGGAGAACTTCGTGCGCGTCGATCCGCCGAGCCTCTCGCTCAGCGTCGCCGCCGTGTCGG
>JBCCOR010000302.1:0-6123 GCA_039025295.1 Acidobacteriota bacterium | reverse complement strand
GCCGATCGATCGCGTGGTAGGCTCGCCGCACATTTTTTGACCAAGTAGCGGGCCGGTCCTCTCACGTCGGCCGGTCCCTGACACCGCAGCGCGCGGTTGAGCGCGCGTGCCCGGGAGGACGAGCGATGGCGAAGCGTGCCGACGAGACCAGCCGCAGTGCGCACGAGCGCGACGAAGAAACCCAGGTCCGCGGACGCCGCGCCTTCCTGCAGGCCGGCCTCGTGGCCGCGACCGCGGCGGCGCTGCCGGCGGCCGCCGCCCAGGCCCAGCCCGATGCGTCGTCGTCGAGCCCGGCGCCGACCTGCAGCAGCGATCCGGCCACCGACGAGCCGCCGTGCGGCTGCGGCCCGATGGCGCCCGGCGACGAACCGACGCCGATCGATCCGTCGAATGCCTTCGAGACCTGGAACGAGCCCTGGGTGTGGCGTCCGGGCGACTGGCCCGGTCAGCAGCTCGACATGCACGTGGTCGAGAACCAGAATCCCGGCATCGAGGTCGGTCTCGGCAACCCCGGCTCGGTGATCTTCAGCTACGGCGGCAACACGCCCGGCCCGACGATCCGCATGCGCGGCGACGAGACGCTCTTCGTCAAGCTGCGCAACCTGCTCGGTCAGAACCTGGGCTCGACCAAGATCGGCCCCAATCCCGACACGGCCGCCACCGTGCCGTGGCTGAAGCCCGCGGACATTCCGTTCGACACGCGCGACGATTTCTGCCTCGGCGAGCACACCAACGGCGTCCACGCCGTGCACACCACCAACCTGCACACCCACGGCCTGCACGTGCGGCCCGACCGCAACCCCAACGGCACGCACTCCGACAACGTCATTCTGCGGGTCATGCCGCAGGCCGATCTCATCCGCCGCGAGCAGAACGACGAGACGGCCAACTGCGAATTCCTGCGCATGCCCGACGAGCTCTACTTCATGCGCCAGGACGAGACCGCGGGCCAGGCCGACTACGAGTTCCGGCTGGGCGACGTGATGGGCGATCCCGACCAGCCGCATCCGCCGGGCACGCACTGGTACCATCCGCACTGCCACGGCGCGACCCACAACCAGGTGGCGAGCGGCATGGCCGGCTTCCTGATCGTCGAGGGCGACGTCGACGCGTCGGTCAACCGCTACTTCACCGGCGAGGACGCGCCGGATCCGATCGAGAAGACCGGCGATTTCGACTACCGCGAGCGGCTGATGTTCATGCAGCGGGTCAACACGGGCAACATCTCGAAAGATCCCGACGCCGCCAATCCCGAGATTCGTCGTCCGCAGGTGCTGCCGCTGGTCAACGGCAGCAACCATCCGTCGATGATCACGATGCGACCTGGCGCGGTCGAGCGCTGGCGGGTGCTCAACGGCAGCGTCGACGGCCGCGGCTACAAGCACTTCATGGTGGTCGAGGGACAGTACGAGGTGGTGACGATCACCGAAGGGCGGAACAAGGGCGATCGCCTGTGCAAGATCGCGCCGGACGGCTCGGCGACCTGCGTCACGTTCAGCGATCTCGAGCCCTACGACGGCCCCAGTCCGAAGCAGCCGCTCTACCAGCTGGCGTTCGACGGCATCACGATGGTCACGCCCGACGGTCGCTACACGATCCGGGATCTGACCAAGCAGAATGCCGGCACGCGCAATCCGCTGGCCGCGCCGCTGACCGGCAGCCGGAATCCGAACGTCTGCCTGCTGCGCAATCTCGAAAGCGTGTTCGCGAATCCCGAGAGCATCCGCAATACCTGGACGCGACCCAACGAGGTCTATCTCGGCCCGGCCAACCGCTCCGACGTGTTCTTCGAGGCGCCGCGCGACGGTGCGGGCAAGGTGTTCACCGTGCTGGCGAAGGCCGCGCTGATCCACGCCGACACGCCGCTGCAGAGCCTGCAGCAGAACGTGCACAAGAACGGCGACAAGGAAACCGTGCTCTTCCCGGGGCCGACCGACATCGTGATGGCGCACGTGGTGGTCAAGGGCGATCCGGTCGCGGGGCGCTTCGACCTCGACGCGCTGCGCGCGCTGCTGCCCGACGTGCCGCCGTACCTGAAGCCGGTGGCGAAGGCGGAGCTCGAGCTGACCCCGGTCGAGCGCAGCGCCCAGAAAAAGAAAACCGGCCGTGAACCGAAGCGCTACCGCACGCGCACGATCCGCTACTCGGGCGTCGGCGCGCAGGGCTTTCCGCTCTTCGTCGCACCCGACGCGGAAACGGCGAAATTCCCTGAGCTCAACAAGCTGCTCTACGCCGCGAGCCCGGAAAAGGACAGCCCGACCAAGCTCTTCATGTCACCCGATCTCAAGACCATGGCGATCGACGGGCGCAAGTTCAGCCCGGGCGATCCGAATCGGCCGCGGGCGTACGTGATCGTCGACGAAGCGCGCGACGGCGGTCACGCGGCCGAGGAGTGGGCGATCTTCAACGAATCGCCGACGCTGTGGGGCAACACGACCACGCGCCGCGCCGAAACCGGCGGACCGCAGGGCGATCCGCGCACGACCGACTACCGCCAGCCGAGCTACCAATACAGCGCCCACTACGTGTCGTATCCGCTGAGCCGGCGCGAAGGCTTCGACGCCTACGCCAACAACACCGAGTTCCAGGTGGTGACGCGCGCCATCGACCATCCGTTCCATCAGCATCAGAATCCGTTTTACGTGATGCGCATCGAGATTCCCGACGCCGACGGCAACCTGGTCAACATCCTGCCCGAGCCGCGCTGGCAGGACGTCGTCTGGATCCCGCGCAACGGCGGCCGGGTGGTGTTCCGCTCGCGCTTCCCCGACTTCGTCGGCAGCTGGGTCAATCACTGCCATCTGCTGCTGCACGAGGACAACGGCATGATGCAGGTGGTGCAGGGCACGCCGTTCGCCGACGAGGCCAACTACACGACCGCCGACCGCGTCGCCGAGGGCGGCCTGACGCCGCCCGATCGCACCGATGCGCTGTATCCGCCGCCCGCGCGCGACGAGGTGTACCGCCGCAGCCTGGCGTTCGTCGATCCGAACCACGCGTCGGGTCAGCAGTTCCCGCTGCCGAGCTATTTCGACAAGATGGGCAACCTGATCGAGTCGATGATCCCGGTGCCGGAGCTGCCGCCGGAGGATGCCGACGGCTGAATGGGTCGGGCTGGGTAGATCGCTGCGCCTCAGCGGCGCAGCCAGTCCCGCAGCGTCACGATCGCCAGCGCGGCGAACGTGATCGACAGCACCGCCGTGCTGTGCGCGGTCAGCACGTGGTGCAGATCGTTGTAGGGACACACCAGACGCCAGATCGCGTCGCTCGCCACGCCCACCGCCAGGCCGCCGGCGAGTCCGAAGCGCAGCGGCGACGGCACCAGGCTGCGGTGGACCAGGGCGAGCAGCAGGGCGATGATCGGAATCGCCAGTCCGAACTCGATCGAGTAGCAGACGATGCCCTTGGCGGTGGCCGGCGCGTCGATGCGCGGCAGCATCGGCAGCATGCCGCCGCCCAAATGCGTGGTCAGGGCGCAGAGCGCGCCGAGCAGCAGCGCGAGCGGATGGCTGCGCTGTCCGGGAATGGCTTCGCGCATCGTCAGCGCGAAGAGCGTGAGCGCCGCGAGCATCTGAATCAGCGCGCTCGTGCCGGCCACCGGATGCACCATGGTCGGCCGCCAGCCGAACGCCAGGGCGAGCATGAAAATCGCGACGATCGCCAGCAGCAGGACGCCGAACGCGCCCCGACGGACGAGATTCGACGGCCGCACGGCCGCGTCGGTGCGGCCCAATTCATCGCCGAGCTGCGCGCGCAGATCGTGCAGCGCGGGCGGCAGCGTGGACGATGTGGTGGCGTCGTGACTCATGGCTTGTCGGTCTGCAGATGCTCGCGCAGCTGAACCATGCCGCGGTGCGCCCGCACCTTGGCCGCGCCCTCGCGGATGCCCAAGATGCCGGCGATCTCGCGGAAGCTGAAGCCCCAGATGTGGTGCAGCAGGATCGGCTCGCGCCGGTCGGGGGAGAGATCGGCGATCGCGCGCCGCAGCTGATCGCGGTTGGCGATGCCGCGAAAGCTCGACGGCGTCGGCAGATCGGGCGGCGTGCCGTCCTCGGTCTCGAATTCCATCGACGTCCGACGGCGGCGCTTGCGACGATCCATCAGAAACACGTTGCGCGCCACGCCGAAGGCCCAGGCGCGCGCCGAGTAGCCCGATAGATACGTGTGTCGCGAGCGGTGGATCTGCAAGAAGGTCTCCTGCAAGAGATCGTCGGCGTACGCCATGTTGAAGGTCAGCGAGCGCAGATAGCGCCGCAGCGGCGGCAAAAGATGGTCGTAGAGCTGCTCGAACGCGATGCGATCGCCCGCCTGGTAGGCGACCATGAGCGCGTCGATGGTGGCGCCTTCGGGACCATCGGTCGCGGTGGCGGCAGACGAAGGTGGCACGGCAAAAAGGAAGATCAGCACGATGCCCGGCATCCTATTACGGCTGGCCAGCAAGCGAGCAGCACCGGCCGTTTCGTTGGAGCCTTGACGACTCGCGGTGCGCTGGTAACATTCAAACGCGCGTTTGAAACAAACGTATGCTTCAAGCCGTAGAGGAAATGGGATGCACGACGATAAACAGCCCTTTGTGGCGCCGCCGCTACCCGATGCACTGGCCTTGTCCGACGATCCGGCAATCGATGCGGTGGTGGAGGCCATCATCGAGGCCGCGGACGCCGACGATGCCGCGGGTCGCGGCGGCGCCGCTGCGGCGACCGCAACCCCGCGGGCGCTGCTCGACGCCGCCGAGCGCTTGTTCGCCGAACGCGGCGTGCGCGGCGCCTCGCTGCGCGCGATCACGGCCGAGGCCGGCGTCAATCTGGCGGCGGCGAACTACCACTTCGGCTCGAAGGACGCGCTGATCCGCGCCGTCGTCGCGCGTCGCCTGCGGCCGATCAACCGCGTGCGCCTCGCCCGCCTCGACGCGCTCGAGGACGCCGCGCGCGCAGGCACGCCGATGACCCTGCGCGATCTGCTGCGGGCGATGTTCGAGCCGCTGCTGCGCATGGGTCTGGGCGGCGATCCGCAGCAGCGCACGGCGATGACGCTGCTGATCGGCCGCAGCCACATCGTCCCCGATCCGACCCTGCGGGCGGTGGTCTACAGCGAGATGCGCAAGACCATTCCGCGTTTTCATCAGGCGTTTGCCCGGCTGCTGCCGCATCTGTCGTTCGAAACGATGATGTGGCGCATCCACTTCGCCGTCGGCACGGTGATCCACACCTTGACCGGCGGCGACATGCTCATGCTGATCACCGGCGGACGCTGTCGGAGCGACGACATCGACGCGCTCTTCGACGTGCTGCTGCCGTTCTTGGAGGCCGGCCTCACCGCGCCGGTCGACGGAGGTCCCGATGCGCCGTAAGTCTTCTGCCGCGCCGCCCCGCGCGGCTTCGACCACCCTGCTGCTGCTCGCATCGCTCGCGCTGCTGAGCGCGTGCCAGAGCGCGCCGCCGTCCGCACCGCCGCTGGTGCGCAGCGGCCTCGACGTGCCCGAGCGCTGGCTCGACGCCGACGCTTCGGCCGACGCGCCGGTCGACGCGGGCGACGCCTGGTGGCGCGCGCTCGGCGGCGACGCGCTCGACGCGCTGGTGCGCGAAACCCTGGCCGCCAACCGCGATCTGCAGATCGCCAGCGCGCGCGTGGCGGCGTCGGCCGCGCAGGCGCGCATCGCCGGCGCCGATCGCCTGCCGCAGATCAGCGCTGGGCTCAACGGCAGCCGCAATCAGCAGATCTTCGTCGGCCTGCCGATTCCCGGGCAAGACGGCCCGCAGGCGACGAAGAGCGACAGCTTCAGCAGCGATCTCTCGATCAGCTGGGAAGCCGATCTGTGGGGACGGCTGCGCGACACCGAGCGCGCCGCGGTCGCTGATCTGGTCGCGGTCCAGGCGGATTTCGACGCGTCTCGGCTGTCGCTCGCCGCCGAGACCGCGCGCGGCTGGTTCGGCCTGATCGAGGCCGCCCAGCAGGTGGCGCTCGCCGGCGTCACCCTCGACAGCCGCCGCCTGACCGCCGAGTGGATCGACAGCCGCTACCGCGCCGGTCTGATCGACGCCGTCGATCTGCGCCTGGCGCGCGCCGAGCTCGCCCAGGCCGAGCAGGCGCTGGCGCAGGCCGAGCGTCTGCGCGACGCGTCGG
>JBCCOR010000301.1:0-6126 GCA_039025295.1 Acidobacteriota bacterium | reverse complement strand
GCCGACGTCGTCGGCATCGCCGGCGGCTATCTCGTGTCGGTGGTGCTGATGGGCGCCAACCCGGTCACCTACATCGACAACTCGTTTCGCTACATGGAGCTGAACGATCTGCTCTCGGGCCTGCTCAAGGCGGGCGTCTTCGGCTTCCTGATCAGCCTGATCGGCTGCGCCACGGGCTACCACACGCGCGGCGGCGCCGAAGGCGTCGGCCGCAGCACCACCCGCGCCGTGGTGCAGGCGTCGATCGCCATCCTGATCGCCGACTTCTTCCTCACCAAGCTGCTCTTCTGAGCGAGCGCGCCCACCGATCATGGCTTCTTCATCACCCAAGGTCGATCTCGACGACGTCCACAAGGCCTTCGGCAGCAAGGTGATTCTGCGCGGCCTCACGCTGCGCATCCCGGCCGGGCAGTCGCTGGTGATCATCGGCGGCTCGGGCACGGGCAAGAGCGTGCTGCTCAAGCACATCATCGGCCTGCTCCAGCCCGACCGCGGTACCGTCCACGTCGACGGCGTCGATCTCTCGTCGCTCGGCCGGCGGGCGCTGACCACGTTTCGTCAGCGCTTCGGCATGGCGTTCCAAGAAGGCGCGCTCTTCGACTCGATGACCGTCGCCGAGAACATCGCCTTCCCGCTGCGCCGCGCCGGCAATCGCGACCGCGCCACGATCGACGATCGGGTCGAGACCTGCCTCGATCTGGTCAATCTCGAAGGCATCGGCGACAAGCTGCCGTCGCAGCTCTCGGGCGGCATGCGCCGCCGCGTCGGCTTCGCGCGCGCGATCGCGCTCGAGCCCGAGATCCTGCTCTTCGACGAGCCCACCACCGGCCTCGATCCGGTGATGACGGCGGTGATCGACGGCGTCATCACCGGCATGCGCGCGCGATCGACGAAGCCGGTCACGACGATCACGATCACCCATGACATGGCCAGCGCGTTCCGCATCGCCGACCGCATCGCCATGCTCCACCAGGGCCAGATCATCGCCGACGCGGAGCCCGAGGCCTTCCGCACACTCGACGATCCGCGCGTTCAGCAGTTCATCGCCGGCGACGCCGCCGGCCCGCTCAACGCCGACTGAGCCGCCGCGCGCGCTGCGAAGCGCAGGGCGCGGCATCCAACAAAACGTTCCCCTACAAAAACGGCGCGGCGTCCGAAGACGCCGCGCCGGGTACTCGCTTGTGCGAGCGCTGCGGGCTGGATCAGCCGATGGGCGCGCCGGTGCAGCTCTCGATCGAGATCGCCTCGATCTGCGGCAGCGGCACGTCACGCACCTTCGGCGTCACCGTGCAGGTGAGCGGGTTGACGGAGAACAGGTTGTCCGCCGGGCTCAGCGCGCTGCCGAGCAGCGAGCCGTTGTCCTGCAGATCCAGGCCGAGGGTCGACGGCGGCAGGTTGGTGCAGAGCGTCTGCACCGTGCCGGAGCCGGCCACGTCCCAGATGAACAGCTGGCTACCGATCGAGCCGTAGAGCAGCGAGTTGCTCGAATCCCACGACAGGCTCTCGAAAGCCGCCGGCGCCGGGGCGAAGAGCAGCGCGCTGGCGCTCGGCAGATCGACCAGGTACAGACCCGTCGACGGCTGGAAGACCCAGATGTCGCCGAAGCTGTTGATCGCCATCGCGGTCACCGGCGCCGCCGAGCTCACACCCGGCACCACCGCCAGCGCGTTGAGCGCGCCGGTGACCAGATCGACCTCGTAGACCGCACCCGGAATCGGACCGGCGTTGGCCACGGCGAAGAGCTTCTGCCCGTCGATCGTGAGTGCCAGATCGAGCGCGCGGATGTCGAAGCCGTCGAGCGGCGAGCCGACCGCGCGGAACGCGCTGGTGCCCAGATCGATGTTGAACAGCTGGTCATCGCCGGCGCCGTCGCGGGTCACACCGTAGATCGACGGCGTGCAGCTGACGCCACCGCTCTCGCTGTTCACCACCGGGTGCAGGCAGGTGTCCGGATCGCCGGCGCCGCCCGGCGTGCAGCCTTCGGTGCCGGTGAAGGTGCCGGAACCCTCGATGGTCGTGAAGCCGGCCGGAACGCCCTGTTCGGTGACCACGTAGCTGGTTCCCGCAGGCACCGGCAGGCTGGCGATCGGGTCGAAGGTCGCCAGATCGAAGTACTGGCAGGCCAGCGGCTCGGTCGGCGCGGTGTAGAAGCACTGGGCGATGCCCGCGCTGCTCTCCGCGGTGATCACGAAGCTGGCGACGTCGGCCGGCGTCGGGATCTGCGCCCCGGTGCCGTCGACCCACACCTTGTCGATAACGACCTGGAGGTCGGTCGCCACCGGCGCCGGCGCGTAGCCGAAGTCGGCCACGGCCTGGCCACCGGCCGGCGCCGTCACGTTCGCCGTGTTCGGCGTCGCGACACCGTCGGCGTCGAAGGTCGGCGTCACGCCCGGCGGCAGCGCCGAGGTGTCGACGAAGACCGCGTAGCTGCCCGGCGGCAGCTCACCGCTGTCGTAGCTGCCGTCGGCGCCCGTCGTCAGCACCAGGTTGATCGACGCACCGTCGCTGACCAGCACCGGGACGTTGGCATAGCCCGGCTCGCCCGCGTCGAGCGTGCCGTTCTCGTTCTGGTCGTCCCAGACCGTACCGACGACGCGCGACGGCAGCAGGCGGTAGCCGAAGTCGGCCACGCCGGTGCCGCCCGCAGGCGCCGCCACCGTCACCGTGTTGGGCGTACCCAGACCGTCGCTGTCGAAGGTCGGACCGTAGCCCGCCGGCAGGGTCGCGGTGTCGACCACCACGGCGTAGATGCCCGCCGGCACGTCGCCGCTGGCGTAGCTGCCGTCGGCGGCCGTGGTCCGGGTCAGCGCCACACCGGTGCCGCTGATCGTCACGGTGACGTTCGGCAGCGCCGACTCGCCGGCGTCGAACACGCCGTTGTTGTTGGCGTCGTCCCAGACCACGCCGACGACGTTGGCGAGCTGCTCGCGGTAGGCGAAGTCGGCCACGCCCGTGTCACCGGCCGGCACCGTCAGCGTCACCGTGTCGGGCGTCGCCAGACCATCGGTGTCGAAAGTCTGGACGAAGTCCGCCGGCAGGGTCGAGACGTCGACCGTCACCGTGTACGTGCCCGCCGGCACCTCGCCGCTGGCGTAGCTGCCGTCGGCGCCGGTGGTGCGCGTCAGGCTGACGCCGCCGCCCGCGATCGTGACCGTGACGTTGGGCAGCGCCGGCTCGCCCGCATCGCGGAAGCCGTCGCCGTTCTCGTCGTTCCAGATCAAGCCGACGATGTCGGCCGGCAGCTCGCGGTAGGCGAAGTCGGCGATGCCGGTCTCACCCGCCGCGACCGCGACCGCGACCGTGTCGGGCGTCGCCAGACCGTCGGTGTCGAAGGTCTGGACGAAGTCCGCCGGCAGGGTCGAGACGTCGACCGTCACCGTGTACGTGCCCGGCGGCACCTCACCGCTGTCGTAGCGGCCGTCGGCGCCGGTGGTGCGCGTCAGGCTGACGCCACCGCCGCCGGCGATGGTGACGACGATCTCAGGCAGCACGGGCTCGCCCGCATCCTGCACGCCGTCGGCGTTGAGGTCGTTCCAGATCACGCCGACGATGTTGGCGGGCTCGGCGCGGTAGCCGAAGTCGGCCTCGCCGGTGGTGCCGGCCGGAACCGTCAGCGCCACCGCGTCGGGGGTCGCCAGGCCGTCGGTGTCGAAGGTCTGGACGTAGCCGGCCGGCAGGGTCGACGCGTCGACCGTCACCGTGTAGCTGCCCGCCGGCACGTCGCCGCTGGCGTAGTCGCCGTTGGCGTCGGTGATGCGGACGAGGTTGGTCGCGCCGCCCGCGATGGTCACCGCGACGTCGGCCAGACCCGGCTCGCCCGCGTCGCGCACGCCGTTGTTGTTGGCGTCGTCCCAGACGTTGCCGATGATGTTCGCCAGCTCCGGCTCGACGTCGCACGACGCGAAGTCGATGTGCGTCACCGCGCCGCTGTCGGGGAAGTGAACCTCGAGGCGACGGACGCCACCGGCGTTGACCTCAACGGTCTGGATGCCGTTGTTGCCCACGCCCGGCGCCGAGCGCTGGAGGATCAGGTTGCCGCTGGCGTCGAACGCCCGCACCGTCGCCGGGTTGTTGTCGACGTCGTGCAGGCCGACCGTCTCGACGAAGGCCGGGCCGTCGAAGGTGAAGATCAGCGTGCCGCCGTTGGCGTTGTCATCCGGATCGCTGCTGTCGCGGTCCTCGGAGATGATCAGCACCTTGCCTTCCGGCACGGCGTTCTCACCCGCGGCGCCCGCGGCGCCGCCCGAGCCGACGCCCGGACCGCCGAAGTCCTGGTTGGGCGTGCCGAGATCCGAATCGCCGCCCGTGGGCGCGGCGCTGTCGAAGATCATCGCCGGCTTGTTGACCGGATCGTGGGTCGTCACGCGGATGCCCGCGGCGGCGAACTCGGTGTCGATGATCTGACCCGTGGCCAGGGCGTTGCCCTGCGCGTCGGTCTCGAAGTTGAGATCGAAGTCGACGCAGTCGAGCGCCACCGGCGGCGCGGGGCAGTCGAAGAGATCGAGGTTGAAGTCACCGTGGCTGTTCGACAGATGGCCGCTGTTGGGCTGCTGCACCACGGTGTAGTCGAACCACGACGAGGCGCCGTAGTTGCCGTTCTTGCCGTTGGCGCCGTTGCCGACCTGCCACGCCGGGCCGCGGCGGGTGATCGAGAGGATCGCGCCGTCGAGGTCGCCGAGGCCGGTGAGCGTGCCGCTCAGGTTGGTGTAGTAGTACCAGGTCGAGGGATCGATCGGACCGCCGTTGTCGACGTAGGCGCTGCTGCGCAGCTCACGCTTCGGGCTGCCGTTGGGCGGCGTCACCTGGAAGCCGCTGACCTGGGCGTCGACCTGGAAGCGCAGGTTCGGGTTGCCCAGCGACACGATCGTGCCGGTGAGCGAGCCGGTGCCGTCGAGGTTCTCGACGAAGCGGCCGTCGGGCTGGAAGACGAAGTCGGTGGCGATCTGCGGCAGCCACACAGCGTGGCTGCTGCCGTTGCCCTTGAGCACCGGATCGGACACCGCGCGGTTGACGCAAAGATCGCTCTCGACGCCGGTCGGCGGGGGCTCCGGCTGGGTGCCCGTGCCGCCGCCCGCGACGTAGTTCTGCCACACCTCGTTGCCATCGAGCGCGCGATCGTACATCGCGACCAGCTTGTAGGTGCCGAGCCAGGTGCGCGAGTTGTTGAGCTCGTTGCCGAGGCCGAAGCGGTAGCTGCCGTTCCAGTTCGACAGGTTGCCGTCCTTGCTGCCGGTCGACACCGGCACGCCGTCGACGTAGAGGTTCGCCAGGCCCGAGGCCGAGCGGGTGTAGACGACGTGGGTCAGGCTGGTGGTCAGCGAGCCCCAGGGCGCGTCGAGCGAGGGCATGCCGTTGTTGCCCATCGTGGTGGTGCGCAGGCGGTTGACGTAGCGCGTGCCGTCGGCGCCGAGCGTGACGTTGCGGTTGCCCGTGTCCTTGGACAGCGTGACGATGCGCGCCGGGCCGCCCTGGTTGGTATGGGTCGGCGCGACCCACGCTTCGACCGTGATCGCCTCGGTGGCCATGATCGCGCTGGTCAGCTTGGTCGCCGCGTTCGGGCTGGAGATCAGCGTCGAGCTGTCGACCCGCAGACCGCCCTCGGGCAGCCAGGTGACGCGGTTCGTGTCACCGATGTTCAGATCGAGCGGGGCGCCGACGCCGGAGATGTCGCGAACGACGCCGCCCTGGCCCTCGTCGAAGCCGTAGAGGGCGAGCAGGCCGCCCTGGACGCGGTTGCCCATGTCGCGCACCGACACGAGGACGGTCGCGGTGGCGGTCTCGCCCATCGGATCGGCGATGGTGTAGGTGAATTCGTCGGTGCCGACGAAGCCCGGATCCGGCGTGTAGGTGACGGTGCTGACACCGTTCATGCTGACCGTGCCGTGGCTGCCGTCGGTGGCGGCGGTGATCGCGAGCGCGTCACCGTCGACGTCGAAGTCGTTGTCGAGCACGTCGACCGTGATCGCGATCTCGCGGTCGGTGCCGCAGGTGTCGTTCTTGGCGGTCGGCACGTCGTTGACGCCGTTGTCGACCACCGGGCCAGCCGTCCGTGGCTGGGCACCTACCATCTGGTCGCGGTCTACGATCGCGCGCTGACCAGCGCCGAGGTCCAGAGCCACTTCGCCG
>JBCCOR010000300.1:0-6138 GCA_039025295.1 Acidobacteriota bacterium | reverse complement strand
GGGGCTCTTCCTTCGCGCGGTAGGCCTCGGCCGATGGGGAAGTCGCAAGCCTCGGGAATGGCGCCCGCGCGCATCGGGTGACCCGGCTCGCGACGGCGCGCGGCGAAGCGATCGCGTTCGACGGGCTGCGGGCGAGCTACGACGCGTCGCCGGAGGTGTTCGGGTTGGTGCGGTATCTGCAAAGCGTCGAGACGCAGCTGACCGGGAAGAAGTTTTTCGTGATCGATCACACCATTGAAGAAGACGGAGGCGCGATTTGGCTGCTCGATTGACCATCAAGAATCTGCGCGTGGATCACGAGAGCTTCCGCATGGCGGTCGGTGCCGTGGTCGTCCTGGTGATCCTGCTGTCTTCGATCGCGTACAGCGTGCGGGAGCGCCACACCGGCCTGGTGATGCGCTTCGGAGAGCTCGTGCGCGTCGAAGCCGAGCCCGGTTTGCACTGGAAGCTGCCGTGGCCGATCGAGACGCTGGTGCGCATCGACGGACGCCAGCGCGTGTTCGACACGCGGCATTCAGAGATGCTGACGCGCGACAAGAAAAACGTGATCCTGCTCTCCTACGCGTCCTGGCAGGTCGCCGACGTCGAGCTCTTCTACAAGGCCATCGGCACGATGGCGGAGGCCGAGAAGAAGCTCGACGGCATCGTCACCAACGCCAAGATCGGGGTGATGGGCCGCTACGACCTGGCGGCGCTCGTGTCGACGAACCCCGAGGAGCTCCAGACCGATGCGATCGAGACGGAGATCCTCGAGGCGGTGAAGGCGTCGGCGCGCTCGAAGTACGGGATCGATGTCAACCAGGTCGGCTTCAAGCGCCTGTCGCTGCCGGAGGGCAACATCGAGTCGGTGTTCGCGCAGATGCGCGCCGAGCGCGCGAAGGTCGCGGCCGGCTTCCGCGCGCAGGGCGAGCGCGACGCCGCCGTCTTGCGCTCCGAGACCGACCTCGAGGTCGCCGAGGTGCTCGCCGCAGCGCGCGAGGAGGCGGCGAAGGTGCGGGGTGAAGCGGAGGCGCAGGCCGCGGAGATCTACGCGAGCGCCCACGGCGCGTCGCCGGAGCTCTTCAAGATGGTGCGCCAGCTTCAGAGCGTCGAGAAGGTGATGGGCGCGGGCTCGACGCTGATCATGCGCACGGACAAGGCGCCCTTCAACGTGCTGAACGGTCCGGGCGAGCTGGGCTTCGAAGACCTGGGTGATCCGGACTGATGGCGGAGCATGAGGTCCGGCGCATGGCGCAGCCCGCGATCGAGGTGCTCGGCGTCCTGCTGCGGAACGCCCACTGGCCGATCGCGCTGCTCTTCGTCGCCTATCTGTTTTCGGGCGTCACCGCGGTGAAGCCGGACGAAGTCGCGCTCGTCCTGCGCTTCGGCCAGGTCGTCGGGAACTCGCCCGGCGAGCAGATCCACGAAGCCGGCCTTCTGTGGGCGCTGCCGCGGCCGATCGACGAGGTCGTCCGGGTGCCGATCGGCAAGGTCCACGAAGTGGAGATCGCCGACCTGTGGCCGCGCGCCGACCAGATGCAGTGGTCGGCGGCCATCGGCGAGCAGGGGCAGGCGATCGATCCCGAGCGCGAAGGCTACTGCCTGACCGGCGACCGAAATATCGTCCAGGTCTATCTGCTGGCGCGCTACAGCGTGCTCGATCCGGTCGCTTACGCGCTCCTCCAGGAAGATCCGCACGCCCTGCTGCGCAACGTGGTCCAGGCCGAGGTCGTGCGGGCCACGGGTCGCGAGTCGATCGATGCCGTGCTGTCGGAGGAACGCAAGGTGCTCGGCAACACGGTTCGGACCCGCGCCCAGGCGCGGCTCGATGCCGTGCAGGCGGGGCTCGAACTGATCGCCGTCGAGATCGCCGACTTCGCACCGCCCGCCGCCGTGATCCCGGCCTTCGTCGAGGTGAACACGGCCTACATCCAGGGCTATCAAACCTTCGTCGAGGCGCAGCGCTATCGGGAGACGGCGCTGCCGAAGGCGGAATCGGACCGCAACCAGATGCTCGCCGATGCGCGCATCTACGCGACCAACCTGATGGCCGACGCGCGCGGCGACGCGCAGGCGTTCGAAGCGCTGGCGGCCGAATACCAGAAGAATCCGCGGGTGGTCGCCGAGCGCTTGTACATCGAGGGCATCGAGCGCGTGTTCTCCAAGGCCGGGCAGCGCAAGTTTGTGCAGCCGCCGGTCGAGGACGCGTACACCGAGTTCCGGATCACGATTTCGGGGCGCCCATGAATCCGTCGCTCGAGGCGTTCGACGAGCCGCTCACCGAGGCGGAGAAGCGCTCGATCGCCGTGCGCCTCGGCCCGCTCCTGGTCGGCGCGGGCCTGCTGGCGCTCGGCGTGATCTACGGCGCGCTGCGTCCGGACCAGATGCCGGTGGCGGCGCTGATCCAGGGGCTGGCCGCGGTGACGGTCAGCGTTTCGGTCGGTATCCGCGGGGTGCGCGGGTTTCTCGCCCGGCCCACGCGCGATCTGACGGCGCAGCTGGTCACGCTCGCGGTACTGGCGGCGATGTCGATCGGCGACTTCGTCACGGCGACACTCGTGCCGCTGCTGATGGAGCTCGGTCAGCTGTTCGAGGAGCGCAGCTCGCGCGGCGCGCGCGCCGCGATCGAGGGCATCCGCAAGCTGCGCGCGCATCGCGCGCGGCGCATCGACGTCGACGGTGAGAGCGAGATCGAGGTCGAGGTCAAGCCGGACGAGGTGCGCCAGGGGGACGTCGTCATCGTGCGCCCGGGCGAGATCATTCCGGTCGACGGCACGGTCGTGGCGGGGCATTCGTCGGTCGATCAGTCGCCGATCACCGGCGAGTCGGTTTACGCCGAGGTCGAACCCGGCAGCGACGTGTTCTCCGGCACGGTCAATCTCGGCGGCCTGCTGCGCATCGAGGCCGCCGGCGTCGGCGGCGAGTCGGTCATCGGCCGTGTGCTCTCGCTCCTGCGCCAGGTCGAGCGGTCGAAGACCGCCGCCATCCGGCTGGTCGAGCGCTGCGCGCGCGTCTATCTGCCGATCATCGTCGCGATCGCCGCGGCCACGCTGTTCCTCACCGGCGAGACGCGTCGCGCCATCGCCGTGCTCATCGTCGCCTGTCCGTCGGCGCTGTTTCTCGCCGGTCCCGTCGCCATGGTCGCCGCCACCACGGCGTGCACGCGGCTGCGCATCCTTATCAAGAGCGCGACGTTCCTCGAGACCGTCGCCGACGTCCGCACGCTCATCTTCGACAAGACCGGCACGGTGACGATGGGCAGCATGACCGTGCACGCGATCCACACGATCGGCGACGCCACCGAGGACGACGTGCTGCGCGCCGCCGCGGCCTGCGCGCAGGGATCGCTGCATCCGGTGTCGCGCGCGGTCGCGCTCGAGGCCGAGCGGCGCGACCTCGCGGTCGAGCGCGCCGGCAAGGTGCTCGAAGAGCCGGGCAACGGCGTCGTCGCCGAGACCGACGCGGGTCTCTGCCGCCTGGGCCGCGCGCGCTGGCTCGCGTCGCTGGGCCTGGCGTGGGCGCACGACGACATCGCCAAGGAAACCACCGGCGCGTGGGTCGCCCGCGGGGACCGCGTCCTCGGCTATGTCGCGCTCGCCGACCGCCCGCGCGACGAGGCGCTCGAGGCGCTGCGCCAGACCAGCCGGCTGGGCATCGAGCGCATGATCCTGATCACCGGCGATCGCGAAGAGGTCGCGGCCTCGGTGGCGGCCGAGCTCGGCTTCGACGAATACGTCGCCGAGGTGCTCCCCGAGCGCAAGCTCGAGCTCGTCCGGCAGGAGCAGGAAGCCGGCCGCAAGGTCATGATGATCGGCGACGGCATCAACGACGCGCTCGCCCTTTCCGGCGCCGACGTCGGCGTCGCGGTCGGCGCCCGGGTCAACGAGATCGCCCTGGGCGGCGCCGATGTCGCCCTCATGACCAGCGACCTCAATCGCCTGTGGCAGCTCATGCGCATCGCCCAGTTCACGCGCACGCTCGTGGTCCAGAACATCCTGCTCGTGGCCGCCTTCAGCGCCCTCATGATCACGCTGGCCTCGCGCGGCATCATCAGCCCGCTCACCGGCGCGTGGCTGCACAACGTCGACGCGTTCTTCGTGATCCTGAACAGCGCGCGCGTTCTGCGCTTCGCCGCGTACTTCGGCGTAGCGCAGGGCGAATCGGCGGAAGCCTCGACGCTCTCGCCGGCCCGTATTTCAGCCGGTCTGCCGACCGCTGCTCACCCGTCCGAGCACGGCGTTTGATGCGGCGGATCGCGCGGTGCGGCGTAGGGCGGCGGCACCGCGGTGGGTGCGCGTCGATCGTGGAGGGGAGAGCGAGGATCGTGCTAGTAAATCGGGGCAGAGATTCACGATCTCCACGGCTTCGGGAGGATCGAGCAAGACTGCAGGTGGATCGTTCTACAGCGTGACGGCGGTGGCGCCGTAGTTTGAAGACGTTGGCGGTGCGCACCGCACCGGGCCAGCGATTCTGGGAAAGAACAACCGCATCGGCGGAGTCTTCAAACAAGGAGCAGACCATGACCACCGCAACGGCAACGCGATCCCTGACGTCCGTCAATCCCTTCAGCGGAGACGTCCTCAAGACCTACGAGGAGATGACGCCCGAGGCCGTCGACGCAGCGATCGGCTTCGCGCAGGACACGTTCAAGGCGTGGCGCGAGACCAACTTCGCGCATCGCAGGCGAGTGCTGCATCGCGTCGCAGAACTCATGCGCGAGCGCCGCGAAGAGCTGGCGTCGATCATGACGCGCGAGATGGGCAAGAAGATCGGCGACGCGCGGCCGGAGATCGATCTCTGCGCCGAGATCTTCGACTACTACGCCGAGCACGGCGAGCGGCTCCTGGCGCCCAAGGAATACGACACCAAGGAAGGCCAGGGCACGCTGATCCATCAGCCGGTCGGCATCGTCTACGGCATTCAGCCGTGGAATTTCCCGTTCTACCAGCCGTCGCGCTTCGCGGCGCCGAACCTGATCGCGGGCAACGTCGTCTTGACCAAGCACGCGTCGAACGTGCCGCAGTGCGCTGAGGCCTTCGACAATCTGCTGAAGGAGGCCGGCGTGCCCGCGGGTGCCCACACCAACCTCGTTATTTCCGCGCGGAACGCGGGACGGGTCATCGACGACGATCGGGTGCAGGGCGTGTCGTTCACCGGCAGCAACAAGGGCGGCGCGCGGGTCGCGGAGCAGGCCGGGCGGAACGTCAAGAAGACCGTCATGGAGCTCGGCGGCGTGGATCCGTTCATCGTCCTCGACGACGCGGATCTCGATCTCGCCGTCGAACGGTTCCTCTTCGGCAAGCTGCACGCCACCGGGCAGATCTGCGTCGCGGCCAAGCGCATCATCCTCGACAAGGCGATCGCCGACGAATTCCTCACGCGGGTCACGGAAGCCTTCGAGGCGCTGGAGCCCGGCGACCCGATGGATGAGAGCACCGGCTACGGTCCGCTCTGCACCGAGAAGGCCGCGATCGAGCTCGAGGACCAGATCCAGCGCTCGGTCGCCGCGGGTGCACGCCTCGTGACGGGCGGCAAGCGCGACGGTGCGTTCATCCAGCCCACGATCCTGACCGACATCCAGAAGGGCACGCCGGCGTTCGAAGAGGAGATGTTCGGCCCGGTGGCCAACGTCTTCGTGGTGTCCGACGAAGAGGCCGCGATCGAGCTCGCCAACGACAGCGAATTCGGTCTCGGCAGCTCGGTGTACACCACCGACGAGGCGCGCGGCCGGCGCGTGTGCGAGCGCCTCGAAGCGGGCGTCGCGTTCGTCAACCACATCGCATGGACCTACGCGAGCATGCCGATGGGCGGCGTGAAGAAGTCCGGCTACGGTCGCGAGCTCGGTGATCTCGGCATCATGGAGTTCGTCAACCAGAAGCTGATCCGCGTGTTCAACTGACGCGGAGCGGGCCCGGCGGTCGTGCGCGATCGCTGGGCCCTTATGGAAAACTCGATCGGTCGATTTGCGAATCGAATCAGCGTTTTGCCGCTGCCTTCGAAACCGGCGATGTCGACTGACGTCCGTCGTGCGACGGCGTGCGCGCGTCGCGCGCGTCAGCGGGTGAGGTAGCCGCCGGTGGTGAAGAGCGTCTGGCCGGTGACCCACGGACTCTCGGGGGGGGCCAGAAACGCGCACCCGCGGGCGCTGTAGGCGGCCGT
>JBCCOR010000299.1:0-6193 GCA_039025295.1 Acidobacteriota bacterium | reverse complement strand
CGTCCGGGCCGACGCCCCGGACGCCCCAGGCGACGGCCGCGTGCTTCCACAGCCGCGCGACGGTCTGCAGGAACGCCAGCCGCGAGGCGAGCCGCTTCGCCTCGTCTTCGAGCTCGAGCCGCGTGTCGTCGGCGCTGTCCTCGAAGGTCACGCCCTCGTAGGCCGCGTCGAACAGGCCGAGGTCGTCCTCTTCCTCGTCGTCGAACGCCTCGGCGAATTCGCCGTCTTCCTCCTCATCGAACAGATCGTCACCGTCGAGCAAGTCGTCGAGTGCCTCGTCATCGTCGTAACCCTCGCCCAGCTCGAATCGGGGGGCGTCCCACAGCTCCTCGGCGTTCGCTTCGAGGTGCTCGAAGAACTTCGCGCCCCGTGCGACCGTCCTCGATCGCCACATCGATCCAATCGCCGAGCACGTCCGACTTCAGCAGCCGCAACACCTGGAACCGCTCCCCATCGTCCTCAACGCCGTCCGCCAACGCCTCCAGCAGCGGAGCCGCCGACGGCTCCGCCGCATCGCGCAGGCAGTCCGACGCCAGCGACGGATTGCGCGACAGCGCTTGATTGCCGATCAGCGCATGCATCACCGGACCGAAGAGCGGCGGACTCGTCAGTCCGAGCGCCAGCAAGATCACCTCGCGCCACGCCTGCACGTCGAAGCGCGACGCCAGCTCGTTCACCAGCTTGGGCCGATTGACCACCTGACTGCGCACGTGCCGCGCCGCGAGGTATTCCTGAAAGCTCAGGTGCAGGAACCCGAAATGATCGCGCCCGGTCGACACCAGGACGCCCGTCCGATCGCGCACCGCGTCGAGAAACGCATCGGGCAGCAGATCGATCACCCGACGCTGCGCCCGCAGCGGACCCGCGATCACCGGCTCGATCTCGCCCCGCGGCAGCTCCTCCGCACCCGCCACGTGCAGATGCCACGCCAGCGGCTCGAGCACCGCCTGCGCCGCATCCGCGTCGAAGCCGAGCCCGAGATCTTTGCGCCACAGCTGCAGCAGCGTCCGCACGCACGCTTCGTAGAGCGCCGCGCGACGCTCGGGCAGCTGGCCTTGATCCCACTGCAGCAGGCAGAGGATCTGCAGCATCATCGGATTGCACGCCAGCAGCCGCAGGCTCTGCCCGCGCGCGTCGGCCTTATCGAAAATGCGCGCGTGCAGCGCCGCGCTCAACGGATCGGCGTCGGCGCGGGTCGCCGGCCGATCATTGGGCCCCTTGCCGCGCGCGTCGATCACCACCCGATACCAGCGCTGAATGAAGCTACCGGCCTCGGCCGACGTCAGATCCCGTACGTGCAGCTCGGCGTAGCTGCCGCGCAATCGCGCCTCGGCCTTGTAGCCCGCGTAGCGGCTGGTGAGCACGAACGTCCAGCGCGTGCCCTGCTGCCGCGCCGCCTTCTCGATCCACCGTGCCGTCCGCGCACGTTCCTCGGCGTCGCCGATCTCGTCGAAGCCGTCGAGCAGCAGCAGCACGCGCGCATCGCCGAGCAGATGATCCGCCAGCGCCTCCGCGCGCGCCTCGGTGAAGAACGCAGCCTCCCGAATCGTCGCGCACAGCGCGGCACGCAGGCCCGCATCGGGCTGCGCCAAACGTCGCAGCAGCACGAGCACGGGCACCGTGTCGGCCGGCAGCTGCAGCCGCGACGGATCGGTGAGCAGGAAGTGCTTGAGCAGCGTCGTCTTGCCGCTGCCCGGCTCGCCCAGCACGACCAGTCCACGTCGTTTGTGCTCTCGCGCCAGCTTGAACGCCTCGTCGAGCGGCACGTCGCGGTCGTCGCCGAGCCGCTGCAGCGCCTCGCGCGATCCACCGAACGCTTTGCCCTCGCGCAACGCGTCGTGCAGCGACGCGCGCAGCGGCACGTAGACGTCGCTCAGCGCCACGTCGAGCTTCAGCCGCACCGGGAAGCCGACCAGCTGAATATCCGCGTTCTCGTTGCGCTGCGTCCGTCGAAATCGCTCGAGCAGCGCATGCGCCGCGCCCGGCGACGCCGCAGAAGAGACCGACGGCGCCGGCACCTCGCCATCCGCTGCCGCGGGCGCGACGACCGTCGGCAGCGCATCGGGCAGCCACGGCGCCCGGTACGTCCACACGCCCTTCGGCGCCCGCTTCGCCACCGGCCGCGCCACCCAGCCGCCGCCGTCGGCGTCGTACTGCCGCAGATGGACGCGCACCGCTTTCGCACGGCGATCGAGTTTGATCACGCTGTAGCCGTTCGGTCGGCGCGAGCCCTGGGAGCCGGCGCCGGCCGCGAGCGTCGCGTGGCCGTCCTGGGCGGGCGTCACCCAGGCGCGGTGCTCGTGGCCGTGGAGCGTGAGATGAAAGTCGTTGGGCAGCGCGCGATCGAGATCGGGCGCTTCGTGCTCGTGCAGCCACGACGGCGGATGATGCAAGAGCGCGATCCGCACCTCGGCGTCGCGCACCGCAGCCGACAGCGTCGCATGCTGCCAGCGCGCGCCCATCCACAGTTTTCCGCGTTCGTCGTTCTGCCCGCAGCTCCACGCTGTGTTGAAGCCGGCCAGGCCGATCGAGCAGCCGCGCACGTCGTGATGCGCGTGCCAGATCGCGCGCGATGCGTCGGTTTGGAGATGCGTCAGCGCTTGGCTGTCGAGGAAGTTGCGATACCCGTCGAGCCGCGTCGTCAGATGACGCCAGTCCTCGCCGCCTGCGCGGATCATCGCTTCGACTTCGTCGCGGCGGGTGTGGGCATGCCAGGTCCGCGCCATCGGGCCCACCCTGTCGCGATCGACGTCGTGATTGCCGGGAACGAGAAAGATCGCGCTGTCCAGAAGCGGCGTTTCGTACGCCTCCTGAATCGCGCGGATCACGTTCCAGCCCCGTTCGAACTCCTCAGGCTGCCCCGCCCACGCCAGATCGCCCGTGAACAGCACGAGATCCGGCCGCAGGCCATCGTCCGCCTGCAAGCGCTGCAGATCCGCAACGAGTTCTTCCGTCACGCGCTTCGCATCCCAGTCGGTGTCGATGCGCGCGTGCAGATCCGACAGATGCAGCAGCGTGATCACGTTCGACGCTGCGCTCATGGCCTCAATCCCTCAATGAATCGCATGACGACGATCTTGCGCGATCGGGCCGTCGAAGTCGAGCGCGGGCGCGGGTGGGATGCGCGTCGGAATCGCGGGGCGTTGACCCTCGTCACCCAGGGCTGAAGCCCTGGGCTATTCGTCCGACGGCCTGCCTCACGGCAGCCTACCCCCACCCCGCACCGGAACCGCCTGCGGATGGCTTGCGCGCGTTCGCAGGCACGATTCCGTCAATGCTCGCCGAGAGCCTTCTTCAATAGCCGCCGATCGACCCAACGCGACGAGCTGCAACGATGCGTCTTGGGATGGGTGGCGGTAGGCCGCCGGAGGCGGGCCGTCGGAAGAATAGCCTGGGGCTTGAGCCCCAGGTGCCCGCCGGGAGCCTATCTGTCAGGCGGAGGCGAGGCGGCGCCTACGGCTCTGCAAAGCCGCAATAAAGCTATCCAGCTCCCGCCGCAGCGCGTTGTAGCGATAGTACGGATCGTCGTGCGTCTGCCCGAGGAGCGCATAGAGCGCAAGCTCGGGCTCTCGAGGCAGCTCGACATCCGCATCGATGACGATCCCGAGCTCCCGAAGCCGCGTCGGCGCCATCGCGACCAGTAGCGCTTCCGCGGTGATGCGTCCGGCATGGAGATCCTGAACGCCACGTTCGACGTTCTCGCCGCCGGGCAAACCAACAAGATCAGACATCGTCCTGCTCCAAGAATTCCTGCACGCGACGCGCAAAAGCGTCCGCGTCCAACGACGGATAGCGGATCAGCCCGGGAAGGATCTCCTCCAGCGCATCGGCCAAGTCGTCCCGGCGCACAAGGCCCCGTGCCACCATGGCGCGGACGTCTGCGATGTCGCGCTCCATGCCGCGAGCGAGCTTCGACAGCGCCTGCGCGCGGAAGTCGTAGTGGTAAAAATCGACCTGGCCGTGCCGCTCGACATAAGACGAACGCGCCTGCCAATCCGACAGCGCGGGCAAGAACTGATCCGGCGCAGCAAGCTCGATGTTGACATCGAGCTCCTGCTTGAGCCGATGGATCGCGGCGAAGATGCCCGGCGGCTCCGGATCCAGCTTGATATCGACGTCCACCGTCGTGTCCCGCCAGCCCTCGAGCAGGGCGGTGGCGCCGCCGGTCAGATAGATGCGACCCGGGCCACGCGCGGAACGACCGAGCTCACGGAGCAGACGACGGATCTTGGCTGCGTTGACTTGTGCGCGCATGGACTCAGTTTACTGCGCGCAGAGAATAGACAAACGAAGCCTCATCAACGGCTCAGCGCCTCCACCACCGCCGCCAGCGCCTCCCCGCGCAGATCCCGCGCCACGATGCGGCCCTTGCGGTCAATCACCACCGTGACCGGCACCGCCCCAACCCCGAAGCGCCGCGCCAAGGGCGACGACGCGCCCGTCGGCGCGTGGATCTGCGGCCAGGTGACGCCGTGGCGCGAGAGGAATGCGCGCAGGCGCGGGCGGTCGATGGCGTCGAGGGCGATGCCGAGGATCAATAGATCGTCGTCGCCGTGGCGCGCGTCGAGCGCGCGCAGATGCGGCAGCTCGGCCAGGCACGGCGCGCACCACGTCGCCCAGAAGTCGAGCACCACCACCCGGCCGGCGCGCGCGTCGGGCGTCCAGACCTGGCCGTCGAGATCGGTCCACATCGCGGCGTCGGGCGACGGCGCAGCCGATTCCGCGTCGCCCGACGCCGCGACGATGCACGACATCATCAGCAGCAAGATGCCGAGCGCCAGCAGGCGCCCAAACCTCAGAAGGTCCACCGCACGCCGACCTGGACCGTGCGCGGCAGGCGCGGACCGTAGACGTAGTTGGAATCGCGGTCGGGACCGCGGTCGAGATCTTCTTGGTATTCGTCGGTCAGGTTCTTCGCACCGACCGTGAAGGTGACCGCGCGGCCGGCGATCGTGACGTCGCGCGAGAGGTTGAGATCGAGCTCGACGAACGACGGCGTCGTCTCCAGGCGGTCCGCGTCGATGAAGCCGGCGTAGTGCGCCGCCACCATCGTGCCCGTGTAGCGCGCGCCGAGGAAGAGCGCGACGTCCATCGGCAGCCGCGTCTGCAGGCTGAGCGTGCCGTAGCGCTCGGGCGTGCGGAAGAACACCCGGCTGCCGAAGTCGGGCTCGGGGACGTCGAAGCGCGCGCGCTGGAACACGAAGCCGGCCTGGAACGTCAGCCGCGAACCCCAGCGCAGCGACGCGGTCAGCTCGACGCCCTCGACGCGCGCGCCCTCGGCGTTGACGCGCAGGAACTCGCGCTGCGCCGTCGCCGGGTCGTCGGCCTCGACGACGTCGAAGAGATCGTCGAGCTCGGTGCGGAACGCCGCAACCTCGAGCGACGCGCTGCCGCGACGACCGAAGGTCGGACGCCATTCGAGCGAGGCGAGGTACGCGTTCGAACGCTCCTCGACCAGGTCCTCCGCGCGACGGATCACGCGCGCCGCGCCGCCGGCCAGCTCGATGTGCAGATCCTCGTCGAAGGTCACCGGCGCGCGAAAGCCCTGGGCGAAGGAAAACCGCAGCGTGACGTCGTCGCGCGGCGCCACCATCAGCGCGACGCGCGGCAGAATCACCGGATCGGGCAGCGCCGAATGATCGTCGACGCGCACGCCGTAGATCATCGTCGCGCGGCTGCCGAGCCGGCGGTCGTCCTGCAGGAAGACGCCGAGGTTGGTGTGGGTCTCGCGCAGGATGCGGTTGTAGCCCGGCTGCCGGTCGTCGATGTCGTCGCGGCTGTAGTTGACGCCGAAGCTCAGCGTGCCTTGTTCGCGGTACCGATTGGCCTGCGCGTCGACCAGCCACAGCGGATTCTCGGTGGTGCCGTAGGCGTTGGGGTCGAAGCCCGCACCGTAGTACGAGTCGCGCGCGGTGTCGGCGTACGACGCCATCAGGCGGTAGTCGAGGCGCGACGACACGGTGTGCAGATAGCCCATCGACAGGCCGAGGCGCTCGGTGAAGATCTCCTCGGTCAGCGCGGTCTGGTCGGCCGGCAGATCGAAGCGCGCGAGATCGCCGCCGCGACGCTCGGCGTCGGTCCAGTTGAACTCGCCGCTGACGCGCGCCTGATCGCTGAAGAGATAGTGCTCACCGCGCAGGCCGACCGTGGTCAGGACGCGGCGCGTGACCTCGGTGAAGCCGTCGCCGTCGCG
>JBCCOR010000298.1:0-6194 GCA_039025295.1 Acidobacteriota bacterium | reverse complement strand
CGCCGAGCCCGCGCCCGCCGCCGACCCCGCGCCCGCCGCCGAGCCCACGCCAGCCGCCGCGGAGCCGATCGTCGCCGACGCGCCGACCGAGGACGGCGCCGTCGAGGCGGCCGCTGCGGCCGCCAGCGCGTCGCAGAACGGTCATCTCTCCGACGACGACATCGCACGCATCGCCGATCGCGTGATCGCCCATCTCTCGCAGAAGGCGCTGCACGACGTCGCCTGGGAGGTCGTGCCCGATCTGGCCGAGGTCGTCATCCGCGAGCGCCTACAGCAGCTGGAACGCGAAGTGGAGTGAGCGCGGACGCGCCCTTTCAACGCTACGCCCAGGCGCTGATCGATGCGCGCGCCCGCCGCGGCAGTGACGCCGCGCTCGTCCTGCTGCCCGACACCGACTCGACCCAAACCATCGCGCGCGGCATCGTCGACGCCTACCGCAGCGAGCATCCGACCGCACCCGACTGCGACGTCGTCGCCTGGGCGCAGCGCGCCGGCCGCGGCCGCGCAGACCGCGCGTGGTTCAGCCCGGCCGGCGCCGGCGTCTACGCCACGCTCGTGCGCCAGCTCGACGCCACGCGGGTGCCGCAGCTGCCGATGATCGTGTCGGTGGCGCTGGTCGACGCGCTGCGCGCGCGACTCGGGCCCGAGGTGATCTGCGGCCTCAAATGGCCCAACGACCTCATGGCCCGTCGCGCTGCCGACGACGATCCGACGACGACCGACGGCCCGCGCAAGCTGGGCGGCATCCTGATCGACGTCCGCGCGGCGGCGACCGACGGCGACGCCGCGGGCGTCACCGCGCTGATCGGCTTCGGCGTCAACCACGGCGGCCGCGCGGCGGACTTCGCCGACGCGGGCGCGCCGCACGCCGTGTCGCTCGCGCAGCTGACAACGGCCGACGGCGATTCCCCCGCAGCCACACTTGCCGACACGGCCGACGCGCTGCTCGCCGCGGTCAGCGACGCGCTTGCGCGCCCGCCGTCCGCCGAGGCGCTGGTCGACCGCTACCGCGCGGCCTCGATCCACCGCGCCGGCGACGCGCTGCGCTGCAGCCTGCCCGACGGCAACGTGCGCCTGGGCACCTTCGACGGCTTCGACGACCGCGGCTTCCTGCGCCTGCGCCTGCCCGACGGCGCCATGCACCTGATCGCCGCGGGCGAGGTGATGCTGGCCGCCGCCCAGACGTCCACGCGATGAGCGACATCCATCGTCATGCCGAGATCTACCATCAGCTGGTGGTGATCGACGTCGGCAACACCAACATGGTCGTCGGCGTCTACCGCGATGACGAACTGGCGGCACACGTCCGCCTGTCGACCGACCGCGCGCGCACTGCCGACGAGATGGGCGCGCTGCTGGTGCCGCTCTTCGCCCACCGCCGCATCGCACTCGAGACCACGACCGACGTCATCGTGTCGTCGGTCGTGCCGCCGCTCAATCCGAGTCTCGCGCGGCTGTCGCGCGACTACTTCGGCACCGCGCCGATCTTCGTCGAGCCCGATCTGCCGATCGGCCTGACGATCCGCTACGACCATCCGAGCGAGGTCGGCGCCGACCGCCTGGTCAACGCGGTGGCGGCGCGCGCGCGCTACGGCGCGCCGGTGATCGTGGTCGACTTCGGTACCGCCACGACCTTCGACGTCATCGACGCCGCGGGCGACTACGTCGGCGGCATCATCGCCCCGGGCGCCGGCGTCGCCGCCGACGCGCTCGCCGCCAAGGCCTCGCGCCTGTCGCGCATCGACATCCGCAAGCCCGAGCAGCTGGTCGGACGCACCACGCTCGGCGCGATGGAGTCGGGCGTCTACTACGGCTATATCGGCCTGGTCGACGGCATCCTCGCCCGGCTGCGGAACGCGATGCCCGATCTGCAGCGGGTGGTCGCCACCGGCGGCCAGGCATCGCTGATCGCAGCCGACTCGGTCTACATCGACGAGGTCGATCCGATGCTCACGCTCGAGGGCCTGCGGCGGATCCACGCCCATCTGCAGACCGTCGGCGTCCACCGGCCCGCGCCCGATGCGTCGGCCGACTGAGCCCGCGGCCGACGCCGGCCTGCCGTTCGAGAGCTCCGACGACCATCTCTATTTCCAGACGATCGAAGATGCGTTCATCGCGCTGCGCGGCGCGCCTCTGACGCTCTCGCCCGCCGACTGGCAGCTCGCGCGCCGCTGGCATCGCGCCGGCATCCCGGCCGCGCTGGTGGTGCGCGCCGTCACCGAGACCTTCGCCAAGCGTCGGGCGCGCGGCGCCAAGACGCCCGTGCGCAGCCTGCGCTTCTGCGCCTCGGCGGTCGAGGCCGCGTGGCGCGACGAGGCCGAGCGGCTGGCGTCGGGTGCGCGCGACGACGCGCCCATCGCGCTCGATCTCACGCCCCGCTGGCATCAGCTGCACCGCGCGCTCGACGGCGTTGATCCGCGCCTCGACGCGGCGCCGCTGCGGCGCGCACTCGATCAACTCGCGAGCGGCCCGGCCGCCGCGGCCGGCGATCTCGACGCGCTCGAGCACGCGCTGCAGGATCTCGACGCGCAGCTGCGCGCGGCCGCGTCAGAAGCACTCGACGACGCCGAGCGCGCGGCCATGGCGAATACCATCGATCGCAGCCTGCGCGACATGGGTCGATCGCCGCACGCGCCGGATGCGGCCGACGTGCGCGATGCGCTCGCGCGCCAGCTGCTGCGCGAACGCTTCGCGCTGCCCGTGCTCTCGCTCTACGCCCTGCCCGACGCCGACTGAGGCCGGAACGGGGCCCGGCCCGACGCGGCTGCTCCCGGCTCGACGCGGCTGATCCCGGGCCGGGGCGCGCGCGACTACGCGCCGTCGCCCGACGGCGCCAGCAGACGCGCGTACGGACGGCGCAGCGCCTCGAGCGCGGGATGCGACTCGGGCGCGTCGGCGAAGACGCGGCGGAACGCCGCGCCCCGGTCCTGCACGGCGAGCAGTTCGAGCAGATCGCGCCGCCACGACCACTCCCACGGCGCCAGTGCGAGCGCCTCGGTCAGATGATGCGCGGCGACGTCGGGCGCGTCGGCGGCGCGGGCGACGAGGCCGCGCAGATGGTGAAAGCGCGCGATCCGCGGCGCATCGGCCAGCGCCGCGTCGAGGCGCGCGCGGGCGTCGTCGAGCCGCCCGCCGTCGAGATCGAGCTGGGCGAGGCTGGCGATCGCGCCCTGGCGCAGCGCGTCGGCGGCGCTGCTGCCGCGCTGCGCGGGCGAGGCGGCGTCGAGCGACATGAGGATGCGTTCGAACAGCCGGCGCGCGGTGGCGGTGCGGCCCGCCTCGGCGGCGCGCACCGCGACGGTCGCCAGCTCGGTGAGCGTCATCGACGGATCGTCCTCGAGCGCGACCAGCTGATCGAGGGCAGCGTCGAGCTGGCCGGCCTCGAAGCGTCGGCGCAGCTGCTCGCGACGCAGGAGGAACGGCAGCGCGTCGGGATCGTCGAGCAGCGGACGCAGATCGGCGACGAACGCGTCGAGCTCGGCCAGCGCGTCGTCCGGCGGCAGGGGCGCCATCGTGCCGTCGTGGCGCAGGCGACGCACCCGCTCGTGCAGCGCGAGCCATCGACGCGCCGCATCGCGATCCCGCTGGCGGCGGGCGTCGCGGGCGAGCCGGTAGAGGCGCGGATGGTCGAGCGGATCGCGCGCGCTGGCGGCGCGCGCGTGGCGGCGCGCATCCGCCGAGCGGTCGAGCTGGGCGGCCGCGTCGGAGGCCAGCGCGTGGGCGCGCGCGGCGCGCGCGCCGTCGGGATCGCGCCCGGGCGCCGCGTCGAGCTCGACGGCCACCGCGACGGCGAGATCGTAGGCCAGCGTCGGATCGCCTTCGAGCAGCGCCTCGGCCCGCAGCAGCCGATCGGCGTCGTCGTCGCCGAGGGCCTGCGCGGCCGCGATCGCCTCGTCGCGCCGGCCGAGCAGCAGCAGCGTCTGCACCAGGCGCCGGCGCGCTTCGGCGTCGTCGGGCCGCCGCACGAGCAGCGCCGCGAGCTGGTCGGCGCCCTCGCTCAGGCTCTGCTGGTAGCCCGACACCCAGGCAAAGGCCAGACCGCGCAGCGCGTCGTCGTCGTCGGGGGCCGTCTCGAGTACGGCGGCATGGTACGTGCGCGCCCAGTCGTGGCGGCCTTGCAGCACCGCGTTGTGGGCGCGCGCGCGGTCGAGTGCAAGGATGTCGTCGCCGGTCGACGCCGCGGCGGTCTGCGTCCAGCGCGGCGCGTCGCCCGGGAGCGCATCGCCGCCGCCGCAGCCGACGGCGACCAGCGCCGCCGCGAGCATCGCGCTGCGCGCCAGCCCGCCCGCCGCGCGACGCGCGCGCCCGTCAGCCATCGCGCGTCGCATCCGGCGACGCGTCGGACGCTCCAGCCCCCAGCGGCGCCCCCAGCAGTCGATCGACCAGGGTTTCGCCGAAGCGCGCGATCGCGGCGTCGTGCAGCGCGTAGTCGTGCTGCGCCGCCAGCGCGTCGAACCAGGCGCGCTGCAGCGCGTCGGCGTTCTGCTGCGCGTAGTGCTGGCGCACCCCGTCGCGCGCCTCGAGGAAGCTCAGCGGTCGCGATGGGATGTGGGCGTTGACGTGCACCGCGTAGAGCCGGTTCGCGTAGCGCAGCGGACCGATCACGCGGCCCTCGCTGACGTCCTGGAAAAGCGCCTTGGCGAGCTCCGGATGGCGCTGGCCGAGCGCGCGAATGCTGGCGCGCGGCAGGCGCTGACGGCGCCCCTCGTCGACGTCGGCGTCAACCCGATCCGTCCACGCCTGCTCGGGCGGCGTGCCGCGCTCGAGGTCGGCGATCAGCGCACGCGGGCGCGCTACCACGCGCAGCGGATCGGCGTCGCCAATCGGCCAGCTGTAGACCGTCAGCTCGAGCTCCGGATCGGATTGGAAGACGTCGCGGTTCTGCGCGTGATGCGCCTGCAAAGCATCGTCCGGCACGGTGTCGAGATGGGCCACCAATGCCTGCTGACGCAGCGCCGCGTAGGCCAGATCGCTGCGGATGGTCTCGGCGACCGCGCGCGCCGCGTCGGGCTGTTCGCGCCGCGTGGCGTGGGCGAAGAGATGCTCGCCGAGCAGGCTCTGGAGCACGCCCGCCGGACGCGTACCGGGCACCTGATGCTGACGCAGATCGCGGCCGGTGATCGCGATCGTCTCACCCGTCGGCAGCGCGTGCCGCATGACCTCCGCGTCGGGCTCGGGCATCGGCGCGCGCGGATCGTCGATCCACGTCGGCAGGGTCAGGTCGACGCGCGCGGCCTCGGCGTCGAGCTGCGCGCGCCACCAGCGCGTGCGCTCGGCATCGGCCAGCTGGCGCACGATCGGCTCCTGCATCAGCGCGAACGTCGGATCGGTGGCCGGCGCGATGTTGATCACCTGGAACAGCTGGCAACCGACCCGGGTGCGCGCGACCTCGGAAACCGCGCCCGGCTCGAGCGCGAAGATGATCTCGCCGATCGAGCCGCGCAGATCGCTGCGCGTGACCGGTCCGACCTGCCCGCCGCTGGCGGCGTTCTCCGACATCGAGTGGGCGTAGACCATGGCCTCGAAGCTGGCGCCGGCGACGATCTCGGCGCGCAGCCCGGCCGCGCGCGCGCAGATCGCGTCGCGTGCGGCGTCGTCGGCCTCGCCCGGGAAGGCGAGCAGGAGATTGCGGAAAGCGCGCCGCTCGGGGCGCTTGAAACGCGCGCGATTGGCGTCGAAGTGGGCGCGCGCATCCTCGACCGTGACGTCGAAGCGCGCGTTGTTGCGCTGCAGATGCATGCGGCTCAGGCGCGTGCGCAGCTGGCGCGCGTACGTGGCCGCGAAGCCGGCGTCCTCGACCAGCGCGTCGACCGCGGCGGGCGCCAGCAGCGCACTGCGCTCGAAGAGCAGCTGCACGTGGCCCTCGAACCCCAAAGAGCTCGCATCGAAACCCAGCTTGCGCTCGAGCAGTTCGAGCCGGGGGAGCACGTCGGTTCAGGACATCCGCCAAGATACCGTCGCATCGCGGACAACGTGATCGACATCGACTTCGTCCGACGTCGCCGACGATCCTAGCCGGTTGCGACACGCGCCCCCCGACGCACCTTGCAGGCCGTTCCAAACCTATCAGCGTTCCAACGACCCGCGGCGTGCGCTCGAGCACGCCGAGCGGGGGTGGTCGTTGCCCCATCGTTTTTGTGCGAGTTGCCCAAGGTCGCGTCGAACTCGACCTTCGAGGGTCAACCACCGGCGCT
>JBCCOR010000297.1:0-6242 GCA_039025295.1 Acidobacteriota bacterium | reverse complement strand
TGTAGAGCACCGCCGCCAGGTTGCGGTAGCCGTAGATGCCGTCGGGCGCGAGCGCGACGCTGGCCCGAAACTGCGCCTCTGCTTCGTCGTAGCGCGCCGTTTGGAAGTACAGCGTGCCGAGCAGATCACGCAGCGCGCGATCGTCCGGCGCGAGCGCGACCGCGCGGATGGCGCGGGTGAGCGCCTCGTCGCGCCGGTTCTCTTTGCTGAGCGCCCGTGCGAACTCGCCGTGGGCCCGCGCGTTGGACGGATCGAGCAGAATCGCCGTTTCGAATTCGCCCTTCGCTTCGTCGAAGCGCCCCGCCGCGGCGTGTACCGAGCCCAGGGCGATCCGTGCGAGGGCCAGGTAGCCATCGAGCGTCACTGCTCGGCGGGCGGCATCGAAGGCGCGGTCGAGGCTCGCCTGGTTGCGGCTGCGCATATGGCGATAGCGATGCGCCAGGGCGAGGCCGGCGTGCGCCGGCGCCGACCGCGGGTTCGACGCGATCGCCGCGCCGAAGGCTGCGACCGCGCGATCGAGATGATCCGCCTTGTCGAACCGCTCGAGCAGCCGCATGCCGTCCTCGAAGTGCGCGTAGGCGCCGTCGGGATCGGGGTTGGCCTCGGCTGACGGCGGCGGATCCGGTACGGGCGCCGCCGGTGCCGGATCGCGCGCGTCGCGCATCAGCCAGCCCGCCGTGATCACGGCGAGCAGCGCGGCGATTGCGATCGCGACGCGCGGCCCGCGGCGCTGCGGCCGCGCGTCGATGGCGCGCACGGACGACGCGTCTTCGACGATCGTCGATGCGTCGACGTCCGGCGGGTACGCCGCTGTCTCCGTCTCCGCTGTGGCCTCTGCCCCTGCCTGGGATGCGCGGCGCGCCTCGTCCTCGAGCGCGGCGAGTCGATCGGCCACCGCGCGCGCGCTCGCCGGCCGCAGATCGGGCGACTTCTCGAGCAGACGGTCGATCAGCGCCGACGCCGCGGGCGGAATCGCCGGCTGCCAGGCGCGCGCCGGCACGTGCGGCCGACGCGTGATGTGGTCGAGCGTGTCGCCGATCTGCGCGCCGTGGAACGGGCGGGTGCCGGTGAGGATCTCGTAGAGCAGCACGCCGAGCGCGAAGAGATCCGTGCGCGGATCGAGCGACAGGCCGCGCACCTGCTCGGGCGCCATCGCCCGAATCGTGCCGAGCATCTGACCGCTGCGCGAGAGCGACGTCTCGTCGTCGTCCGCCGCGAGCGACTTGGCCAGGCCGAAGTCGACGATCTTGATCCGATGCGGATCGCCGCTGCGTTCGCCGCGCCGATCGAGGATCACGTTTTCGGTCTTGAGATCGCGATGCAGCACGCCCTGGGCGTGGGCCTCGGCCAGGCCCTCGGCGATCCGTCGGCCGATCGCGAGGCCCATCGCCGGCGTCAGCGGCCCGTCGGCGATGCGCGCCTTGAGCGTGGGACCTTCGACCAGCTCCATGACGATCCAGTCGCCGTCGTCGGTTTCGACCAGGTCGAAGATCTGGACGATCGACGGATGCTGGAGCCGCGCCAGCGTGGCCGCTTCGCGGCGAAAGCGTTGGCGGCGACTCGGGTCGGCGTCGTCGGCGATTCGCTTGACCGCCACCCGACGGTCGAGCCGCGGATCGTGGGCCAGGTAGACCGAGCCCATGCCGCCCTGGCCGAGGAGTTCGAGCAGTTGGTAGGGCCCGGGAATCTCGCGCGTTCGCATCGGAAGCAACTCCTGAGAATCAAGCAGACGTGCAGTCTATCCGCAGCCGTCGGCACGCAGCCCGGCGGCGTCCGCCAGCGTGGCACCGAGCAGCGGCCAGCCGACGACCGCTGACGGCGCCTGTAACCCGCGCATGACGGCGCGCCTCGAAGGGGCGCATAAAGCGAATGAACCACGACTTGGAGAATCGACCATGGCCGACGCATCCCTTCGCACCGCGCTGATCACCGGCGCCAACCGCGGCATCGGCCGCGCCATCGCCGACGGCCTCGCCGCGCACGGCGGCTTCCGCGTGCTCGCCGCCGCCCGCCAGGAATCCGACGCCCAGGCAACGGCGCGTGCGATCGCCGACGCGGCGACCGGCGCCGACGTTGTCGGCGTCCAGCTCGATCTCGCCGATCCCGCGGCCGCCGCCGACCGCGCCCGCGCGATCGAGATCGACCACGGGCCGATCGACGTCCTGATCAACAACGCCGGCGTGCTCGTACGCGCCGATGGCCTCGGGGTATCGCTCGCCGACGTCACCGACTCGCTGGCGGTCAACGCGGTCGCGCCGCTGGCGCTGATCCAGGCGCTCGCGCCGGGCATGCAGCAGCGCGGCTACGGCCGGATCGTCAACGTGTCGTCGGGCTGGGGCTCGTTCGGCGAGGGGCTCGAGGGGCCGGCGGCCTACGCGATCAGCAAGGCCGCGCTCAACGCGGTGACGCTGAGCCTGGCGCACACCCTCGGCAACGCGGTCAAGGTCAACGCGACCTGCCCGGGCTGGGTGCGCACGCGCATGGGCGGCCAGGAGGCCGCGCGCTCGCCCGCGCAGGGCGCCGACACGCCGATCTGGCTCGCGACCCTGCCCGACGATGGCCCGACCGGCGGCTTCTTCCGCGATCGTCGGCCCATTCCGTGGTGATCGGGCTCGGGTCGACCGCGGCGACGGTCAGCCGTCGACGAGGGCGAACCAGAGCATTTTGACGCCGACCCGCGGGCTGTACGCGCGGCGCGCGGCCGAGGCGAGCATCGCGTCGAGCGCGCCGCGGCGGTAGAGCGCGCCGTCGACGATGACGGCGTCGATCGCGCGCGTGTGGCCGATGTCGCGCAGCGGATCGGCGCTGAGAACGAGCAGATCGGCCGCGGCCCCGGGCGCGACGACGCCGTGCAGGCCGGCGCGGCCGAAAAACGCGGCAGGGTTCACGGTGGCGGTGCGCAGCGCCTCGGCGGGCGTCAGGCCAGCCTCGACCAGCAGCGCCAGCTCGTCGTGCAGGGAGAAGCCCGGAACGACGTAGCTGTCGTTGGCGTCGGTGCCGGCGAGGATGCGGACGCCGGCGCGATGGGCCGCGCCGGTGAGCTGCAGCGCTTTCGCATGGACGTCGCGGAACGTCTGGCGACCGCGCGGCGACGGGTCGAGGGTGACCATGCCGTCGGCGTCGGCGCGCCACAGTCGACGCTGCAGCACGTGGACGTAGCGCAGGCGCGGATCGCTGCGGTACGCCGGATCGTCGGCGCGGGCGTCCATCTCGCGGGTGAGATGGGTGGGGCAGAACCAGGTGTCGTGTTCGACCAGGACGTTGACGATCGCGGCGAAGCGCGCGGGATCGTGCTCGTCGAGCATCGCGCGCATCAGATCGGTGTCGAGCGGCACGCGATCGTCGGGCATCTCGCCGCGGGCGACGGCATCGTAGGCGCGTGCGTAGCGCGCGCGCAGCGTGTCGCTGCCGGCAAACGCTTCGAAGAGAAAGAGCCGGGCGTGCTCGATGGAGCGCTGGCCGGCGCGGGCCGCGTCGATCGCCGCCACCGACCGCGGACGATGGCCGACGACCGACACGCCGCGCGCCCGGGCCGCGTCGAGCAGGGCCGCGTGCTGCGCGGGCAGCAGCGCGTCGTAGACCTTGAGGAATTCGCCGCGCTCGGCCGCGCGCTCAGCGTGTGCGCCGAAGTCGTCCCGGTTCTCGGCCGCGTGCCGGCCGATGACCGCGATCGGCAGCGCGACGATCGCCGGGCCGAGCAAATCGTCGTCGCGAATCGCCTGCTGCCACCGCCGCTTGCGCGCCACCGACGGTCCGTCGCCCATCTCGCGCACCGACGTCACGCCGTTGGCGACGAAGAGCGGCAGGGTCATCTGCGGCGCCATCGCGGTCGCCAGATGGACGTGCATGTCCCACAGGCCCGGCATCACGAAGCGGCCGCGACCGTCGAGCGTGACGGCGCCGCCGGGAACCGCGGTCGTCGCGCGCGGGCCGACCTGCGCGATGCGACCCGCTTCGACGATCACGGTCTGGTCGTCGCGCAGTGCGCCGGCGACGACGTCGACCACGGTCGCGCCGACGATCGCCAGCGCGCCGTCGGGGGGCGGAGCCGGCGCGGGCGGTGCGGGCGGCGGCAGCACGATGAAAAGCGCCACCAGCAGGGCGAACGCGAGCGCGACGTTGCCCGCGACGTTGACGATCCTGCCCGCGATGCGCCATGCGCGCCGACGCGGGCTCGGCGGGGCGTCAGGGGTCGGAGAATCCATGCGCGGACGCTGTGGAGGCGCGACGGCTCAGCGTGGGTCGACGAGGAGCGCGGCGAAGCCGGGCGCGAAGGCGAAGCTCCAGCAGACGAAGTGCCAGAGATAGTTGGGCCCGTCGGGCGACGGATTCGTCCAGATGCCGGCGATGGCGGCAAAGGCGAGGCCGGAGCCGAGCGCGGCCAGGCCGCCGCGGACGAGCGTGCGCCGCAGCGATTCGCGGTTGCCTCGGGCGCGCCGCTGAAGCAGGGCGGTGACCAGCCACATGGCGATCCAGGTGACGAGCAGCGCGCCGAGATAGCCGAGAACGGCGTAGAGCGGATAGAAGAGCGCGGCGATCACGGCGCCGGCGATCGGCAGACCGACGAGCAGCGTCGGCACCCAGGCGCGTCCGGCCCAGGCGAGCAGGCAGGCCATCACCAGAAAGACGATTACGCCGTGGGCGACGCCCGGCACGATCGCGCCGTCGGGGATGTAGTGCGTCCACAGCCAGTCGCCGAAGGTCGAGAGCGCGCCCAGCGCGAGCGCGCTCACGGCGGCGTGGAGGGTTCCGGCGAAGCGCTGCTGCGGCGCGCGGGTGACGTCGATCGATGGATTCGTCATGATGGCTGTGCAGCTTACTAGGGCGTGCACAGGTTGACGACCGTCGGTGCGATGGATTGCGGCGCTGTGGGCAGAAAGGGAGCGCGCAAACAACGGAGGGTGACGCGATGAAAACGGGGATCGGACTGCTGCTGGTGCTCGGTTTGCTCGGCATGGGCTGTTCGACCGACGACGGCGCAACCGTCGAGGGTGCGACCGTCGAGGGCGCGACCGTCGAGATCGTCGGCTATTGGGATCAGAGCTGGGAGACGTTCACGCCGCCGGTCGACGCCAACATGGCGATCGCGTTCACCGGCGAAGCCGACGTCGACCAGGCGCTCGCGGACAGCGCGAAGCTGATCGATCGTATGGTGGGCGAGAAATACCTGGGCCTGGGCGGGGGTGACGAGACGGGCGGCTGGACGGCCGCGCGGATCGACGCGGTGGTCCAGGATCTCGACGCGGGCAAGCTGGCGGACTACGTGGGCGTGGCTTTCGACGTGGAGGTCTGCGACGAAGAGGGCCTTGCCGACGACTTCGCTGAGGCGTTTGCGGCCGCCAAGCGCCAAAGGCTCGGTGTGCTGGTCACGATCAGCCACTCGGAGCCGTACGGCTGCAAGGACACGACGACGCTGATGAAGTCGTTCTTGGACAGCGCGGTCATCGACTATCTCTCGCCTCAGCTTTATACCAGCGGCAGCGAGACCGAGAACGACTACACCGCGGTCGGTACGCCGTGGAGCGCCTACGCCGATACCCAGGCCGCGGTGGTGCCGAGCATCGTGCGGGCGTCGATGTACGCCGACGCCCAGACCTACTTCCAGGAGCAGGGCGTCACCCTCGGCGGCTTCGTCGCCTGGCGGCACGACGCGGAGTAGCCGCGCCGAGGCGGGTTTGTCCACATACGCGAAAGGGCGGCTCATTGAGCCGCCCTGGATCGACGAAGTCGTTGTCTTTCGGTCGAAGTGGGCCGTCAGGGACTCGAACCCTGGACCCGCGGATTAAAAGTCCGCTGCTCTACCAACTGAGCTAACAGCCCGGAGTTGGCAAGTATACGGCGACGGTGCGAGCGCGCCAAGCCGGCTGTCGGGGCAGCGGCAATCAGGCGATGACGGTTGCCGTCTCGCGCACGCCGGCGGGGGCGTCGCTGGCAGCCGATGCGTCGACCGCGCGCAGAAGACCTTCGCGAATCAGGCGGCGGCACAGGATGATGCAGCTCTTGGCATCGAGTCCCGGCAGATCGCCGACGCGGAACGGTGTCTTCTGATCTCGAACGAATTCGAAGATCGGCTTCAGCCGCTCTGGGCCGTTGACGCTGTTGCCGGAGAAGTAGATGTTCGCGCCTTCTTCGTCGACGTCGACCATGCACATCAGGCCATCGCGGCGCTGCACCACCGTCTCGGCATCGATCGAGTCGAGCAGAAGCTGCTGCGCGAGATGGCCGTCCGGCGGGAACGGGCG
>JBCCOR010000296.1:0-6308 GCA_039025295.1 Acidobacteriota bacterium | reverse complement strand
CGGGCTCTTTGGCGAGCGCGACGCGCAGCGCCGACGCCACGGTTGGCGCGATCGAGGGCAGGAGCTGCGCGAGATCGGGCGCCGCGGTTTCGATGTGGAGCTTCTTGGACGACCGCCCTTCGACGGCGAGACCGAATTCGCGGTCAAGAAACTGCACATCGAAACCGCGGTACCCGATCTTGCCGAGCATCTGCCGTCGCTCGAGCCACGCGTCGCCCAGGCGCTGCGCACGGCCCTCGCCAAAGCCCCGGACGATCGCTTCGCCCGCGCCGAGGACTTCGCGCGCGCCCTCGCCAGCGGCGACGCGGCGGCGGCGGCCATGCAGACGACCGTCATGATGCCGTCGCCGGCCGCGTCCCGGTCGCATCGCGACGCGAGCGGGACACAGCCGTCTGCGTCGACGCGCGGACGCGCACAGATCGTCGGCCTGACGGTCGGCCTGCTCGCCCTGATCGCGCTCGGCGTCGGCCTGTTCACGCGCATGGGCGCACCGGCACCGCCGGCGAGCGAAGCAACCGTGCGCCCAACCCGGGCCGTCGCGCCGGTCGCGGTCCGTCCGGCGTCGTTCGACGCGCAGCCGGCCGACTGGCTGCCGGCCGTGCTGCCCATCGCATCGCCCGACGCGCGGCGCAGCGCCGAAGCGGCTGCTGCGCGGCGGGCATCCGCCGCCGCGCAGCGCGCGCGCCAGATCGACGCGCTGCGCCAGACGATCGCGGCGGCGCCGCCCGAGATCGATCGACTGATCGCCAGCGCGGCATTCACGGCGGCGTCAGATCGGGTGCAGGTGCTGCAGCAGCAGGCCGAGACGTTCGCAGACGAACTGGTCGACGAACGCATCACGCTCGGCGTGCTCGCCCAGCGCATCGCCGACAGCGAGCGCGAACGCGGGCACAGACTGCGGGCGGTGATCGAGCTGCAGCTCGGGGAGATCCGCACGCTGCTCGACGCCAGCAAATTCCCCGAAGCCAAAAGCCTGGCCGAACGCCTGGCCGACGATCCAGAAACCCCGAACGACCTGCGCACGCAGGCGCACACCCTGCTCGCGGAAGCGAAGCGCGGTCTGCAAGCGCGCTTCGCCGAAGCGAAGCGCGATCTGTAGACGCGCTTCGCAGAAGCGAAGCGCGATCTGTAGACGCGCTTCGGTGCTGGCCTGCCCACGCGCCCCTGACCGCGCCCGCATCACGAACCGAGGAACGCCCCATGCAACGCCTGCTCATGCTCACCTTCGCGATCGGTCTGCTCCTCAGCGGCTGCGCCACCCTGCGTCCGATCTCCCAGCCACCGCCGTCGACATCGCAGCCGGGTGCGGTTGCCGAGCCGACCAGCGTGCGCGCGTGGCTGGCCCAGCAGGCGCAACCGCAGCCAGCCGGCGTGCTGGGTGCGATCCGTCGCACCGTTTCGGCCGTCGGCAGCCGGTTCATGGCGTCCGCCGATGCCGACGAACTCATCGGCGCGCGCAACAACGCGCTCCACGCCGGGCGCGACGACGTGGTTGCGCTCCTCGCCTACGAGCCCGCGCAGGGCTATGTCATGGCCATCCGCGATGCGCGGCTCGATCCCGAACAGGTCGCGCCCGGCGAACGGTCTGAGCTCGTCGTGCGCTATGTCGTGATCGGACCCGATCCGGAGGAAACTCTGACCGTGCACGGCTTCACCGGTCTCAAGCACGATCGCCAGATCCTGCACGGCACCGGTCCAGAGCGCTTCAAGGTGCCGGACGGCGGCGGCATCGTCGACGTCCGCATCCCGATCACCATTCCCGATCAGGCGCCCACGGGGACCTACGCGATCGCGGCCGAGCTGGTCGACGCCCGAGAACGTTTCGTCGGCGCGCAGGACGCGCCGGTTTACATCGCCGAGCGCATCGAAACCGTCGAGAGCGCAGAGAGCACGGAATAGCGCGGCATCGCGCGATCGCGCCGTGGTCCATGCGTCGCCGCGCAGCCGGCGGGACGCGGGTCGTCCGGGAGGGAATGGCCGGACGGCTCGCGTCCCGCGGAGGCAGGACGCGACGCGCGACGGCGTCAGTTCGACGCGGCGGCGTCCGAGCCGATCGCGACCAGATGGCCCTGGGTGCGCACGTAGAGCGTGTCGTGCGCCACCGCCGGCGAGGCCAGAACGGGCTCCTCGAGGTCGAGCTGCGCGACCTTGGCGTAGCGCTCCCCCGCTTTCACGACGTAGATGTCGCCATACTCACCGAGCAGGAAGAGATGACCGCCCGCCAGGACCGGCGAGGCGGTGAAGGCGTCGCTGGCGACGCGCTCGGTGTAGATCTCCTCGCCGTCGGCAACCCGGTAGAGCGAGAGCACGCCCGTGTCGCGCAGCACGTAGAGATGCGCATCGTCGACGATCGGCGTCGGCATGTAGGCACCTTTGCGCTCGAGATGCCAGGCCATCGCGCCGTCGGCGCGGATCGCGTAGAGCGGCTTCTTCGGGCCGTGGGCGCTGGTCAGGACGGTCACGCCCGCCGCCGGCGCGGCGACCGGGGTCGGCACCGGCACGTCGCCACCGGGCGGCGCGGTCCACAGGCGCTTGCCATCCGTCAGTCGGTAGCCGGCGATCTCTTGCCAGCCGTTGGCCACGATCTGCGGGGCATCGCCGCCGTGGGTGATCACGGTCGGCGTCGACCAGGTCGGCACCTCGCTGCGCGGCGTGCGCCAGATCGTCTCGCCGGTCGCGGCATCGAGCACGGCCAGGAACGAATCGCCCTGGACGTCGACCTGCACGATCACCTTGCCGTCGTGCAGCACCGGCGAGCTGGCAAAGCCCCACTGCGCTTGGGGCATGTTGTGCGAACCGACGTCGAGCACGCCGAAGTCGCGCGACCACAGCTTGGTGCCCGCGTGGTCGTAGGCGTGCAGGCCCTCGGAGCCGAAGAACGCCACCACCCGGTCGGCGTCGACCGCGGGCGTGCTGTTGGCGTAGCTCGCCTTGGTGTGACGCCGAACCGCGGGGGCACCCTCGTGCGCCGTGCGGGTCCAAACGACGGCGCCGGTCGCGGCGTCGAGGCAGAGCACCTGCCAGCGGTAGGTCTTCTCGTAGTCGGTGGCCGGGAACGGACCGCCGTAGCGGCCGACCTTGAGCGACTGCGGACCGTCCTCGGCCGCGGTGGCCGACACCGCCGTGGTCAGAAAGAGCCGCTCGCCCCACACCACCGGCGCGCCGAGACCGAGACCGGGCAGCGCCACGTCGAAGCGGATGTTCGTGCCCGCTTCGCGATCGAAGGTCGTCGGCACCGCGGCGTTCGCCGCCACGCCCGACGCCCGCGCGCCGCGGAAGCCGGGCCAGTGCCCGTCGTCGGCGGCCGCGTCCGCCAGCGCGGTGTGCGGCGCGATCAGCAGCGCAGCAACCAGCGGCAGCGCGGCCAGTCGCGCACGCGCTCGTCCGCGATCGATCATCGGCCCGCCGACGCGGCGTCCGCCGCCTCTGTCGTCGTGTCGGATGCCGCTGGCGCTTCGGGACCGAAGCCCTCGGCGAGCGCGACCAGATGGCCCTGGGTGCGCACATAGAGCGTGCCGTGCGCCACCGCCGGCGAGGCCAAGACGACCTCGTCGAGCGCGATCGTGGTCTCCAACGCGTAGTCGTCGCCCGCCGTGACGATGTAGATGTCGCCGTACTCGCCAAAGATGTAGACGCGTCCGCCGGCGAGCACCGGCGACGCCATGAACGCGTCGCTGGCTACGCGCTCGGTGTAGACCTCTTCGCCGTCGGTGACGCGGAAGGCCGAGAACACGCCGTTGTTGCGCAGTACGTAGAGGCGCTCGCCGTCGTGCACCGGCGTCGGCATGTAGGCGCCCTTGCGCTTCAGTTCCCAGGCCAGCGTGCCGTCGGGCCGGACCGCGTAGAGCGGCTTGCCCGGACCGTGCGCGTTGGTCAAGAAAGTCACGCCCGCCGCCGGCGCCGCGACCGGGGTCGGCACGGGGACGTCACCGCCGCCGGGCAGGGTCCACAGGCGCTTGCCGTCGGCCAGGGTGTAGCCCGCAATCTCTTGCCAGCCGTTGACCACGATCTGCGGCGCATCGCCGTGGGTGATCACGGTCGGCGTCGACCAGGTCGGCACCTCCTCGCGCGGCGTGCGCCAGATCGTCTCGCCGGTCGCGGCGTCGAGCATCGCCAGGAAGGAATCACCCTGGACGTCGACCTGGATGATCACCTTGTCATCGTGCAGCACGGGCGAGCTGGCGAAGCCCCACTGCGCCTTGGGCACCGCGAAGAAGCCCGAGTCGAGGACGCCGAAGTTGCGCGACCAGAGCTTCTTGCCGTCGTGATCGTAGGCGTACAGCCCCTGCGAACCGAAGAACACCACCAGCCGCTGGTCATCGACCGCCGGCGTGCTGTTGGCGTAGCTCGCCTTGGTGTGACGCTTCACCGCCGGCACGCCTTCGTGGGCGGTCTGCGTCCAGCGCAGCGCGCCGGTTTTGGCGTCGAAGCAGAGCACCTGCCAGCGATACGTCTGCTTGTAATCGGGTGCGGGCATGATGCCGCCGTACAGCCCGACCTTGAGCGCCTGCGGACCGTCGGCGTCTTCGGTGGTCGAGACGGCGGTGGTCAAGAAGAGCTTGTCGCCCCAGACCACCGGCGCGCCGAGGCCGAGGCCGGGCGTGGCGATGTCGAAGCGAACGTTGACGCCCTTGGCGCGATCGACGACCGTCGGCAGCGCGGCATCCGCAACGCCCGAAGCGTTGGCGCCGCGGAAGCTCGGCCAGCGATCCGCCGGGGCGGCGAGCGCGTCGAGCGCCGACGGCTCCGCAACCAGCGACGTCGACGCGAGCGCAAACGCAGCGAGCAGCAGGGTCGCAGCGCGCGCGACCGATCGGATGACGAAAACGGGGCGGGATGTGATGCTCATCGGATGGTTGCCTCCGCGCGCGGTCGGACGACCGCGGTCGATGTCGGGTTCGAAGTCGTGGGCAAGATGCCGGTCTTGGACGGTGCGATCAGCTGCGCCCGTATACGAAAACGCGGCATGCACTGTTGCATGCCGCGTTCGGGCCGACGGGCGAACGGAGCGCCGTCGATCGGCTTCGGTCGATCGCCGAAGCCCACACGTGCCGGCGGTGGGACTCGAACCCACACGTCCGTTAGGACGGCGGATTTTGAGTCCGCTGCGTCTACCATTCCGCCACACCGGCTTACCAAAGGAATCTTTTAATATCGTAGGCCGCGCCTGCGCGGCTGTCAATCGATCCTGCGCGATTCACCGCAACTTCGCGCGCGGATTCGCCGCGAGATGGCTCAGCGCTGGCGCGCGACGTGCCGCCACACCAGGCCGACGCCGAGCAGACCGAGCCCGGCGATCCCTACCTGGGGTGGCACCCAGACCGCGAGACCGAGGCAGGCGACGAGGCCAAGCCATGAGATCGCGCGCGGATACAGCCGCGACGCCGCGGGTAGGCGCAGCGCCGCCAGGTTGGTGATCGCGTAGTAGATCAGCACCGTGAAGGCGCTGAAGGTCCACGCCAGGCGGATGCTGCCGATCGCCGCCAGGCCGGTGACGATGACGCCGACCAGCAGCACCGCCGCGGTCGGCGTCGTGCCCGCGGCGTCGAGCCGGCCGAACGCGGTCGGCAGATCGCGCCGCCGCCCCATCGCCAGCGCCACCCGCGACAGGCCGAGGAGCAGATTGAGCAGCACGCCCAGCATCGCGGTCATCGCGCCGAGGGCGACGAGCGTAGGCAGACCGGGCGCGCCCAGCCGCTGCGCGGCGATCTCGAGCGGCGCGCCGGTCGCCACCGTCGCCGCGTACAGGCCGTCGGCGCCGAGCGCGCCGACCGCAACGACCGCGACGCTGCCGTAGAGCGCGGCGGTGATGATCAGGGTCGCAATGATCGCGCGGGGGATCGTCCGCCGCGGTTCGCGCACCTCCTCCCCCAGGGTCGCGATGCGACCGTAGCCGGTGTAGGCGACGAACATCAGGGCGGTGGCGAAGAGCAGCCGAGCCGCCGGCCCGTCGCCGGCCGGGCGCACGATGGCGACGGTCGCCGCGGCGACCGCCGGAACCGCAGCGGCGCCGCTCGGCCTCGCTGCGCCGCCCCGCAGAAGCACGACCACGCCGACGGCGACGAAGGCAATCAGGGCGACCAGCGTCGTTGACACGATCGCAGCGTTGACCGCGTTCGAGCACCGGATGCCCGCCGCGACCACCGCGGTGAGCGCAACGCAGACGCCGATCGCGATCCACGTGCGCATCGCGCCGGATGCGGACCAGCCGAGGAGATCGAGCAGATAGCCGGCGAAGCCGAGCGCCGCGGTCGCCGCCGAGGCGCTCTTCGCCGCCAGAAACATCCATCCAGCGCTGAAGCCGAGCG
>JBCCOR010000295.1:0-6310 GCA_039025295.1 Acidobacteriota bacterium | reverse complement strand
GCGCAGGCTGCTGCGGTGCGACAGGCAGCGCTGGATCGTCGGTGCCCAGCTCGCGGGCAGATCCTGCGCGATCGCCGGGTCGATCGGCGCGGCCGGCTGGTGCAGCCGCTGCAGGGCGAGCTGCGTCGGCGTGTCGCCGGTGAACGGCAGCGTGCCGGTGAGCAGCTCGTAGAGCAGCAGCGCCCAGGCGTACTGGTCGGTGCGGGCGTCGCAGGGATCGCCGCAGATCTGCTCGGGCGCCAGATAGGCCGGCGTGCCGATCAGCTGACGCGCCTCGGTGATCACCGGCTCGGCGGCCGCGTCGGCGTCGATGGCGCAGGCCAGCCCGAAGTCGATCAGGACGGCCCGGCGGCCGCCGCGCCCGTCGGGCACCATCAGCACGTTGCCGGGATGCACGTCGCGATGGACGATCCCCTGGCGATGGACCGCGTCGAGCGCGTCGGCCAGGCTGCGCGCGATGGCGTGGACCGCGTCGGGCGCGAAGGGGCCCCGGGTCGAGAGCGCGTGCCGCAGCGACGGGCCGTCGAGTCGCGCCATGGTGGTGAACATCACCTCGTCGCGCTGCCAGCGCGTCGACTCGTCGGCGCTGCACGCGTGGCGGAACACGTCGTGAATACGCACGACGTTCGGATGCGTCACCCGCCGCCCGAGGCGCACGCCGCGCCGGAAGCGGGCGGTGCTGGTCGCATCGAGCCGGCGCGTGCGGCGCGGAATCTGCACCGCGATCGACTCGTCGAGCTTGCGATCGCGGGCCGCGTAGACGTCGCAGAAGCCGCCGCGGCCGAGATGCTCACCCAGGACGAAGCGATCGAGCAGCGTTGTGCCCGCGTCGAGCGGTCGGTCGAGATCCGCTTGCTGCGCGGTGACGGCGGCTGCGCGCATCAGTTGCGGGCTGGCTTGCCGGCGCCACCGCCGCCCGGCGGCGGTGTCGGATTGGGATAGCCCGTGCCCGGCGGCTCGGGATCGTCCTCCGGATCGATGTCGTCTTTGCCATCCCCTTTGGCGGGCTGTGTCTGCTCGTCGGGGTCGTCGTGGTAGACGGGGCCTTCGGTGAACGGTGACGATCGTTGGCTGGCGCGGGCCATGGTGTGCAGCTCCTGAAGAAACGTCGGCGGTCGTCGAGGAAGATCGGCGGTGCACGATGCGATGCGTGGATGTGCCGGATCAACCGAGCGTCGGGCTGGCGGGATTCCCTGTAGGGGTATACGGAATTCCAACGCGATCGTTTCGTGACGGAACCAAACTCATGCTGTTCGGCGTCGCGACGCTGCGCGCAGATGCCATCCGCCGAGCAGCAGGCCGAGGCCGAGGAGCGCCGCGCCGGCCAGGCGGCGCGCGTCGGGTGGGTCGTGGTCACCGGCGGATCGGTCGTCGGCGCTGCGGTCGCGCAGTCGCCAGTCGCCGTCGCCGAGCACGACGACGCCCGCCCACAGCTCGGCCGGGCGGCCGGCCGCGCGCTGCTGGCGCGCGCTGTGCGCCACCGCCTCGGCGATCGTCATCCCGCGGTCGAGCTGCGCGTAGGTCGCGAGAAAGAAATCGTGCGCCTCGTGATCGCGCAGCGGCCAGCGGCTGGCGACGACGGTGCGCGCACCGGCCTGGAAGAAGGCGTGGGCGAGGCTGAGCAGCCCCTCGCCCTGCAGCAGCTGGCCGTCGGCCGTGCTGCACGCCGAGAGCACCACGAGCGGATCGTCGAGCCGCAGTCGGGCGATGTCGCGGGCGCGCAGGCGACCGTCGGGCCGCGCGTCGGTCGGCGTCAGCAGGATCGCCGAATCACCGGGGCGGTCGACGTCGACGACGGCGTGGGCCGCGACGTGCACGATCCGGCGGCCCGCGCCCGCGCCCGCGCCCGCGCCCGCGACGACGTCGGCGCGCGCGGCCTCGCCCTGGCGGATATCGCAGCGCGATCGCCCGAGACTGCGGCAGATGCCGTCGGCTTCGCGGCCGGCGTGGGGCAGCGGCGGTTGACCGCGCGGATCGGCCACGACCAGAACGTCCGCCGCCGTGGTCGCCGCGGGCAGCGTCCGCCGTCGCGCGTCGAGCCAGAGCGTCGCCGAGGGCGCGACGCTGAGCCGGTAGCGATCGATCAGCGGCGGCGCGTCGGGTGCGGCGCGCAGCAGCTCGAACGGCACGTGATGGAGGCGGTCGTCGGGCACCAGGATCAGATGCGCGACGTCCGCGGGCAGATCGTCGAGCGCCGGCGCGACGAGATCGCGATGCAGCGCGACGGCATCCGCGGTTTCCCGGCCGTCGCGCTGCGCCACGGCCTGCGGCAGCGCGGCTTGCGTCAGCCGCGCGTCGAGCGCGACGCGATCGGGCAGTCGATGGCTGCGCACGGCGTCGCGGGTGATCACCGCCAGCCAGGCGCCGCCGGCCGGCGTGCCGTAGAGATCGCGATCGAGGCCGAGCTGGTAGGCGAGCATGGCGTCGCGCGGTCCGAGCGCGGCCTGCACGGCGTCGAGCTGGTCGAAGTCGAGCGACGGCGCGGCCGCGTCGGCGCCGAGCTGGGCCAGGAGCGTGCGCACGCGCGCGTCGGCGAACGGCTGCTGCGGATCGCGGGCGACGTCCTCGATCGTCGTGTCGAGTCGGCGCAGGCGCAGCGTCAGGCTGCGGTTGAGCGCGCGCGCGACGTGTCGGCGGGCGGTGGCGGTGAGCGGCGGGCGATCGGTGAGCTCGGCGCGCTGGCGCAGATCGACGAGCATGCGGGCGCGCATGCGTTCGATCACCGCGAACGCGTGCGCGCGCAGGTGTGCGGCCCGCGCGTTTTGCCCGGCCGCGTCGGCGCGTGCTGCGTGGGTCCACAGGCGTCCGGCGGTGCCGTAGTAGGGATGAATCCAGCTCTGCAGCACCGCCGCGCGCGTTTGATCGAGCTGCTGCAGGGCGCGCAGCTGCTCCACCGCGCGAATCCACGCGTGCGACAGCGGCTCGGCCTGCGCGGCCGGCAGCAGGGTCCACAGCAGATGCAGCCGATCGGTCAGGCCGTAGAGCAGGCTGAGCGGATCGGCGGGATCGAAGCCCGTGCCGAGCGACTGCCGCAGCCGATCGCGCGCGCGCTCGGGCTGATCGGTCGTCTCGCGCACGGCGCGGGCGAGCAGGCACTGGCCGCGCGTGCGGCGCAGGGCGAGGTTGGCCGGGCCGGCGTCGATCGCCAGGCACGCATCGAGGGCATCGAGGCCGCCTTCGTCGGCGTGCAGCCGGCCGTAGGCGAGCTGCACGTTCGTCGCCAGCGCGGTCGGCCGGTCGTCGGGCAGGGCGTCGAGCTGCGTGCGGATCGCCGCGATGCGATCGCGCATGTGCCGTCGCACGGCCGGCGTCGGCAGGGCCTTGTGCTGGTTGATGCGGCAGAGGAAGCGATCGAACGGCTCGGCGACCCGCGCCGCGACCACGTCCTCGGTCGCTGCGTCGGCGTAGAGCGCGTCGAGCTGATCGCAGGCTTCGGCGTGTCGGCCGAGGCTCTGCAGCGCGCGGATCCGGCTGCGCTGCCAGGTGCGCCAGGTCTCGGGCACGCTGCGGGCGTCGCGGCGGATGGCGTCGAGATGATCGTACGCGTCGTGAAATCGGCCGGTCATGCGCGCCAGCGTGGCTGCGAAGATGCGCAGCTGCACCCGATGGCTGGACGGCGGTGCGTCGAGCGCATCGAGCCGGCGTGCGGCCTCGTCGAGATCGCGACGCGCGGCGTCGAGCTGCTGGTAGCCGAGGCTGAGCTCGGCGAGGTTGAGCTGCACCCAGGCGGCCCGCGCGCGGGCGACCTGGTCGGCCGGATCGACGTCGAAGGCGCGCTGCGCCGCGCGGTAGCGTGCACGCACGGCGGTGAACGGCGCACTGCGCCGGTGGGCGAGGAACGCCTGGTGGTAGGCGAGCCAGCCGTCGTCGCCGTGGCGGGCGATCAGCGCGTCGAGTCGATCGATGCCGTCGGCCAGGCGTCCGCTGCGGCGCGCGGCGGCGTAGACGCAGCTGCCGGCGGCGTAGCGATCGTCGTCGACCGCGAGCTGCGCGGCGCACGGGGCAAAGGGATCGTCCGCGGCCGCGGCGGATGCGGCCACGGCGGCGAGGAGCACGAGCAGCAGAAGCGGGCGCATCGCGCGCGATCAGGGAATCGCGTCGATCTGCGCGTCGTCGGGGGCGTCGTGTTCGGCGTCGAGGCTGCGCAGCGCCAGGGCGAGCGCCATGCGTCCGTTGCGGCGCGCGCTCTCGACCCGCCGCACCGTGCGCGTGTCGGCCGCGTCGAACCACAGGCGCGCCGTCTGGGCGGTGGTGCAGCCGAGCATGTCGAGCACGATCGCGATCCGATACGACTGGCGGATGGCGCCGAGGGCGTTGTAGAGCGTCTCGTAGGCGAACGGATCGTCGGCCTCGCGCGCCCACTCGTTGAGGTAGGTCTCCGCCTCCTCGGAGGTGTCGAGGGACTCGTTGTCCTCGCTCGTCATGATGCGTTTGCGGTCGAGCCAGGCGTTGCGCAGGCTGCTGTAGAAAAACGCGCCGTGGGCCTCGACGGCTTCTGCGGCGTCGAAGTTGCCCTGGCAGTGGCGTCGCCACCAGCCGAGGAGCACCTGTTGGATGATTTCGTCGCGGTGGTTGTGGGGAATCGGTCGGCAGCGCTTCACCACGTGCTCGAGCCGCTCGGTGAGCGTGGCCCAGCGCGCTTCGGTTTCGGGCGAAGGGCCCGTGCCGTCGATGTGGCGCGGATCGCCCTCGACCGCGGATGCGTCATTCGCGGCCGTCGGCGGATCGTCATCGTCGTCGGTCGTACGCGGCGCGGCCTCGACCAGGCGCGGCAGCTCGGGATCGACGGTCTGGTGATGGCCGAGGAGGAACAGGGTGAGCTGCAGGCGCGGCCCGTCGTCGAGCCCGAGCAGATCGTCCCACAGCAGCAGCAGCGCGCGGCACACCTGCAGGCGTCTGCCGTGGGGTTCGCTGGGGCCGTAGAGATGCTCGGTCGGCTGAGGGACCTCGTCGGCGAAGCGCTGCTCGCGGGTCAGGCGGCGGAAGGCCTCGCGCGACTGTGCGAGCTCGCTTTGCGCGGCGAGTCGTTCGAGCACGTCGGGCTCGGTGAGCCAGCGCACGAGGGTGCGCTGCACCAGATTCTCGCGCAGGCCGTCGTCGTCGACCATGCGCTGCGCGCCGCGCCGCACCAGGCGGAGCAGCGTCGGCAGGGTTTGGGTGATGACGACCCGTTCGGACGATGTGACGGACGACATGTGCGACGAAAAATAACAGAGTCTGCGCGTGTGGTTGGCCAGCTTGGGTGGCGGCGGGTGCGCCGCGGTCGGCGGACCGCGCACACGATCGAACGACCGCCGCGCCCACGCGCTGGGCACGGCGGTCGTTATCTGTCCTCAGGCGATGCGGTAGTCCTCGATCGTCATGCGCTTGTTGTGCTGCGGCGGCCCACCGGGCACCGTGCTGCTGGGCACCTCGGCCGTCACGTCGGGGCACGGCGGCGGACCGCTGTTCGTACCGGCTTGCCCAGTACCCGTTCCACCTTGCGGTCCCGATGACTGTTGCTCGAGGTTCATGAGGTCGTTCGGTACGTCGTGAGGCTGCGACTTCGGCTTGTTGGCCATGACGGTACTCCCCTGTGGGCTGTGAAGAAAGGGACATGGGAGTGCGCCGCTGAATGCGGTGCAACACTGGATTCGAACCTGCTTCGAGCTTGTTTACTCAAAGCCTACTTAACTAAACGAGTCAAGCAGGGCAAAACCCAAAGTTCGGGGCCAACTTTTTGTGGAAAAGGTTTACTAGCGCCTTGATTGCGCCTTGTTAGCGTCTTATTTACGCTTTTTGCGTAGGGGCCCGTATGCACCTGCCAAGATCGCTGCAGCCAGGCACCACAGGCCGTAGACAACACGATGCTGCTGGGAAGGAGAAACCCGGGAGAGTCGAGCGTCGCCGTCGCCCATGACGATCACGCCTGCCCACGCCTCGGAAGGCAGTCCAGCGGCGAGCCACAGGCGCTGAACCCTCGTGACTGCTTCGCCGACTGTCGCACCCGTACGAAGCGAGGCGTAGAACTGCTCAAAGAAGTGATGTGCTTCACTGTCCTCCAGGGGCCACTGGCTTGCGACGACCGTGCGCGCACCGGCCCGGAAGAATGCCTGGGCAAGGCTCTGCAACCCTTCACCGTGGAGCAAGCGACCATCTGCAGCACTGCACGCAGACAGAACGATGATTTGACCGTTGAGTGGTAACCGGGCGATGTCTGCACTGGTCAACAGGGCGTTGTCTGTTTCGTCCAAAGACTTCATGACCAACATAGATTGGCCGCCGTTTCCGCTGTGTGTGATCGCGTGACTGGCAAAATGAAGCAGTTCGT
>JBCCOR010000294.1:0-6333 GCA_039025295.1 Acidobacteriota bacterium | reverse complement strand
GGCGAGATAGGCGGGCGTACCGACGACCGCCATCTGCGCCGCCGGCGCCCCGGAGCGGTCCTCCGCGCGCGCGCGCTCGACCTGGGCGAGGCCGAAGTCGACCAGCACCGGCGTCGGGGCCGACTGCGCGCGCTCGGGATCGATCCGCGCGCGCAGCATGACGTTGGACGGCTTGACGTCGCGGTGCACCCAGCCCGCCTCGTGCACCGCGTGCAGCGTGCGCGCGACGTCGCGCACGATCGCGATGCGGTCGCGCGGCGCGAGCCGGGCCGCCGCCCAGCCGAGCTCTTCGCCGTGCACGAGCTCCATGACCAGGCAGCGGCGGTCGCCGAGCATCTCGATGCCGTCGACCATGCACAGGCCCGGATGGCCGCGCAGGGCGGCGGTCGCACCGACCTCGGCCTCGCGCTCGAGACGCGCCAAGGCCGCGGGATCGTCGCTGTGCGGCACCTTGATCGCCACCTCGCGCTGGAGATAGGCGTCGTAGGCGCGGTAGAGATACGCGGTGCCGCCGTGGCGCAGCAGCCCCAGGCCCGCATACCGACGATCACCGGTCGGTCCCAGCGACGGGTCGGGCGTGAACGGCGACGCTGGCAGGTCGGTCATCGCGCGCTCAGGGATCCTCGGCGCCGTCGGCTGGACGCAGCGTCAGCGTCGGCCGCGCATCGGTCGCCGCAGTGATGCCCGCCGACGTCCAGGGCATCGGACGCAGCTGGCCACTCAGGAAATCGTCGATCTGGTCGTCGTAGTGGACGTCGGCGCCGTGGCCCGACTGGCCGCCCGGCAGCATCGCCCAGGCGCGATCGGGATCGGCCCAGTCCATGACCCAGCGCATCGACGGACCGCTGCGGATCGGCAGCCGATCGCCGCGCCAGCGCGCCGACCAGGCGGCGACGGTGGTGCCGTCGCCGCCCAGCGGGTAGGGACCGCGGCGCAGCCAGCGGCCGAGCACCGGCACGGCGTCGAGCCGGTGGCGGAGCATCAGCGGATGCAGCGCGCCGTAGGACCACGCCGCGGGATCGTCGCCCATGTGCGTGATCGCGTCCGCATAGCCCGCTTCCAGGGCGCGCGCGACGGCGTCGACGCGGGTCTCGACGACGTCGGGGGTCGAAACGTCGTCGAGCCACGGCCGGCGGCTGCGGCCGTCGAGCGCGGCGAGCAGCACCGCCCGTCCGCCGAGCGACGACAGATCCGCGGCGATGCGCTCGTCGTCGAAGACCGCCCGGCGCAGCGCGCGCTCGACGTACACGTAGAGCACCGCCGGCGCGGCGGCCGCGCCATCTGCGGCGAGATCGCCGTGCCAGCCGTCGAGGCGGTCGAGCACGGCGCGCGCGTCCGCGGGCAGCGCGTCGGCGTCGCGCCGCAGCCGCTGCAGGATCTGGCGCGCATAGACCGACACCGTGTCGGTCTGCAGCGCCGCGATCGTCGCGGGCGTCCAATCGTCGGCCTCGAGCAGGCGCTCGGCGATGCGGGTCGCGCGATGCGGGATGTAGAAATCGCCCACCAAGTAGCGCGCCGAGCCCGCGCTGCGGATGTCGTGGTTGGCGGTCACCAGCACGTCGTCGGCATAGACCGCGCCGTCGGCGCGCGGGGCTGCGTCCGGCGACGCGCCATCCGGCGACGCGGCGTTCGCTGACGCAGCTTTGGCTGTTGAGACCTCGCCCTCCGTCACCGTCACGACCGGCGGCGGCGCGGCAGCGCGCGGCGGCAGCACGACGGTCGGATTGGCGCTGCGCGCGCGCAAACCGGCCCAGCCGGCGTCGGGCGCGGCGGCCGGCATCGGCAGCCGCCCGTCGCCGAAGCGTCGCTCGGGCAGAAGACCGAGCACCGTGTGCAGCACGGTGCCGTCGCGCAGCGCGACCACCAGGTTCTGCGTCGGCGTGATGAAGGAATCGAGCGCGCCCAGCACGTCGTCGGCGGTCTCGGCCTCGGCCAGCGTCAGCAGCGCGGCGAGCGGATCGCCGAGATCGTCGGCGATCCAGCGCAGGCTGCGCGCCGGCAGGCCGCGCTCGGGCTCGGCCGGCAGCAGCGGTCCGAGATCGGTGTGCGCCACCGTGATCGTCTCGCTGTCGCCGCCGCGCACGGCGATCGTGATCGTGCGCGTCTCGAGCGGCTGCCAGCCCTCGGCGCGGCGCACCGCCGTGCCGTCGTCGTTCAGGGTCTCGAGATAGAGATCGTGGTCGTCGAGCATAACGTTGGTCAGCGCCCACGCGGCCGACGGTCCGCGCCCGATGACGATCGACGGCGCGCCCGGCAGGGTCAGCCCAGCGGCCTCGAAGCCGGGCGCGCGCAGATGGATCTGGTACCAGGTCGCCGGCAGATGGAGCCCCAGATGCGGGTCGTTGGCCACCACCGCGCCGCCGCGCGCGGTGCGCGTCGGTCCGAGCGCCCAGTTGTTCGAACCGAGGCCGCCATCGAGGCCGCCGCGCTGCGCCTCGTCGATCGCGCGATCGATCGCGTGCGCCAGGCGCGGCTGCGGATCGGCGCGGTCGACCGCCGATCGGCGCGCCGTCTGCAGCGAATCGGCCGTCTGCGGCGAATCGGCCGTCTGCAGCGAATCGGCCGTCTGCGCCGCGTCGATCCGCGCCTGCAGCGGCGTCAGGAACGGCTCGAGACCGGGCGGTTCGACCACCGACGAATCATCGAGCAGATCGCGCACGCCGTCGATGCCGAAGGCCGCCAGCCAGTGCAGTCGCCGCTCCTCGGGACGGCCCGACCAGAACGAGAGATCACGCGCCATGAGCAGTGCGAAGATCAGGCCGTCCTCAGGCTGCCAGGGATCCGGCGGTCCGCCGAGCAGGCGCATGCCGGGCGGCAGATCGGTGCCGCGCGCCGCGCACCAGGCGTTGATGCCGCGGGCGTAGCCTTCGAGCCAGCGGCGGGTGCGCGGACTCGCCTGGGCGTAGCTGCGGCGCGCCCGCGCCGGCAGATCGAGACGATGGAAGTAGACGTCGGTATCGCGCATCGCCGCGCCCAGCGACGCGGCGAGCGTGCCGTAGGCGGCGCGCCGGCCGAGGGTCATCTGGGTGATGCGGTCATTGGCGTGCAGCCAGCCGAGCGCGGCCGCCAGATCGGCCTCCGAGCGCGCCTCGACGTAGGGCACGCCGGCGGCGTCCCAGCGCACGACGATCTCGCCGTCGAGCCCGGGAATCGCGGCAACGCCGTCGCGCTGCGGCTGGCCAGCACCGCGCGCGATCCAGAGCAGACCGAAAATCGCGACGACCAGCACGGTCGTCAGCGCGATCATGAGCAGCACGACGCGGCGGCGCACGCCCTTCGGTCGGGCGTCCACGACGCCTGTGGGCGGGCCTTGGGGAATCATGACGGGGCTCCTTTCGCTCGCGGGAATGGCGGCGGTGGTGAGATCAGCGTTCGCGCCAGTACAGGCGCAGTCCGAGCAGCAGCACGGCGATCGACAGCAGACCGCAGAGCGCGCCCCAGAACCAGTAGGGGAAGAACAGGGCCTGCTCGATCTGACCGACGTCCGAGGGCATCCGGCCGCGCGCCGTGGTGGCATAGGGCGTGAACAGGTAGTCGCTGCGCGAGAACACCGACAGCGCCAGCTGCACCGACAGAAACACCACCGTCAGCTGGGCGAGATCCGACGACCCAATGCGCACCACCAGAGCGCACAGACCGACGAGGGTGAGCGTGAACAGCATGCCGAAGGGATTGCGCACCACCAGCAGGCACGCCAGCAGCAGGCCGACGATCAGCACCACCAGCGCGCGCTGCGCGCCGCGGCGGGTGCGTGCGGCGGCGAAGCCGAGCGCGCCGACCACCGCCGGCCCGATCAGGCCGCCGATCGCGATCACCGCCTGGGTGATGCGCCCGCCGTCGGTGCGCAGATAGGCGACGCCCGAGCCGTCGGCCCACATCTCGAAGCGATCGAAATGCGCGCCGACCAGCACCGCGGTCACGCCGTGGCCCATCTCGTGGAAGAGCGTCGACAGCAGCATGAGCGGATAGGCGAGCACGCGTCCGTACGGCACGATGTAGAGCAGCGCGGTGACGACGATGCTGGCGGTCAGCACCAGCCGCGCGCGCTCCGTCGTCGACACGGCGAGCTCGCCGCCGCCGCGCGGCACGACGTGGGTCACGGCGTCGCGCACACGGCCGCGTTGCGCGTGGGCAGAGTGTTCATGGCAGCGATTCTAACGCTCTCCAGGTGCACCCGGCGGCATGCGACGAAGAATGCGCGCAGAATCGACAAATCATCGACAGGCCCTGGCCATCTCGCAGGAGGCAGGAGGCCGCCCAACCGCGCATGGTCTCGTGGATTCTTTCCGGTAAACTGATGAACGTTCGGTCGCTTCGTGGATGCATCGCGCGAGGACCGGCCAATCGCCCGCAGGCCGTCCCGCGCCGCAATGCGCCGTACGACTGACGTCCTGGCACCGTTGTTCGCTTTCGACAGGCTCGACCGGATTTTTGCGCTTGCTTCCATCTCCTCATCCGCCAAACGGCACAGACGATCCGGGCAGTGACGAGCATCTCGTCGCGCGCGGTCTCGACGGCACCGTCGCGACGACCGACACACCGTCCGACGAACCGTTCGCCGACGACGCCGCGCTGGCGTGCGCCTATCTCGCCGGCCACGCGGGCGCCTGGGCGACCGTCGACGGGTGGATCACGGGCGCCGTGCGCAGCTATGCCCAGCGCCTGGGCAACGACTGGGAGGATGTCTGCCAGGAAGCGCGGCTCGACGTTCATCGACTGCTCGAGACCAAGCAGTTCCGCGGCACTTCGTCGCTGCGCACCTACGTCTGGTCGGTCGCCACCCACCGCGCCATCGACCTGCTGCGGCGGCGCCAGCGCCGGCCGGCGCTCGAGCTCGACGGCCTGCTCGACACCTGGCACGACCAGCTCGGCGCCCTGCGCGCGCCGACGCCACGCTACGGCGATCGCCATCTGATCGAGAAGGTGCTGCGCGCGCTGCCCGCCAAAGGCCGTCGCCTGCTCATGTACCTCGCGGCCGGCCACAGCTACCGCGAGCTGAGCGCGCTCTTCGACACCAGCGAGGGCGCCCTGCGCGTCCAGGCCCGACGCAGCCGTCAGCGCGCCCTCGAGATCCGCGCCCGGCTGCTCAGCCGGCCGGCCACGATCGACCCGACGCCCGGCGCCGCCAAGACCGCCGACGGCCGCGCCCTCGCCCCGACCCATCGCACCGAACGGTTGGATCCCGATCCATCCTGATGGACGGGCGTAACATTCCCCGCCGCTGCTGCGCCTGAATCGCAACCATGAAATCCTCCCGCCCGACCGACGACGAAGCGCACGCCGCCTGGTCAGCGGACGAACGCGCGTTTCTCGAGCGTCTCGACCGATGGTCACCGACCACGGACGCGCTGATCGCCTACGCCCGCGGCCAGCTCGACGACGACGAACGCGCGCTGATCGACGACTACCTGGCCGCGCATCCCGACGAGGCCGAGCTGGTCGCGCTGATGCGCGCCAACGCACCCGACGAGCCCGACGCGTTGCCGCCCCGGCTCAGCGTCGTGGCGTCCTTCCCGGCACCGCTGTCCAGCGCACCGCCAGAGCTGACCGCGCGCCACCTGCGCAAGCCGGCCTGGATGTGGGCGGCGAGCGTGCTGCTGGCGCTGCTCTTCGGCGCGGTGGCGGGCGATCGCTACGCGCGTCACGCGCTGGGCAGCGCGAAGACGCTCGATCTGCACGGCACCGCGCACACCGCGGTCTACGAGCTGATGTCGAGCGCGTGGGCGCCGACCCGCAGCGCGGACGCGGCGCATGCGGCGGACGCACCGCGCACCACGCTCACGCTCGCCGAGCGTCTCGCCTTCGCGACGTTCAGCCTCACCACCCCGATCGAGCACGCGCGCGTGCACAGCATCGCCCTGCGCAGCGCCGCCGATGGCAACGTCGTCGCGCGCTGGCACGAACCCGTGGTCGACACCAGCTACGCCCACGCGCTCGGCGGCGCCGTGACCTACACGGTGCTGGTGTCGCGCGCCCAGCTCGCGCCCGCGTCGTACCAGCTGCTGCTCGAAGATGCGGCCGGCGCAACCCTTGATCGCTTCGCCTTCGTCATCGCCGACGCCGATCGCGCGCCGCCCTGATCGACGACGTTCCGCAGACCGAGATCAACATTCGGCGGTCCTCGTGCGTATGCATCAGCGGATGCAGCGCGACGTCACCCAGCCACCCACCCAGGATCGCTCCGCCGGCCAGGCGGCCACGCCGGCCGCCGCCGCGGCGGACGACGCCGGCATCGATCTGCCGCTCAGCGACGGCGGCGATGCGCCGCGCGCCTGGGACCACTCCCGCGCGCCGCGCGCCGACCCGCAGCCGTCCGGCGCGCCGCCGCCGCCG
>JBCCOR010000293.1:0-6343 GCA_039025295.1 Acidobacteriota bacterium | reverse complement strand
GCGCCGCGCGCCGCGCTGGAGCAGGTCCCGGGCCGGTGGTCCGGCCCGCCGGGGGCCGATCTCGGCCTGGCGCGCGTCGCCGCGGCGGCGCACGGCAGCCTGATCGGCGTGCGCGCGCCGCTGGCCGAGCACGAGCAGCCGATCGTCCGGACCTACGTGGCGGTCGACGACATCGCGAAAGCCGTCGAGGCCGCCCAGGCCGCCGGCGCCGTCATCGCGTACCCGCCGACCCAGCAGGGCGACACCGGCACCTGGGCGATCTACATCCTGGGCGACGTCCAGATGGGGCTCTGGCAGAAGTAGTTCGCTTCAGCGCGCGCGTCGCGCAAGGGATGAAACACACGAACCCCGCCCGGCTGATGCCAGGCGGGGTTCGTTGCATTGTCGTCGGTTTGCCGGATGGTCGTCAGGGCGCGTCGGGCACGCTGCGGCCCGGTGACCACGGCACGCCCGCGGCGTCGAGCGTCTCGCCGAGCGCGTCGGCGTCGGCCAGGAGCGCCGTCAGCGACGCGTGCATGGCGCCGTAGGCCGCGACCGCGTCGGCGTAGACCTGGCGGTACATCGGCGTCGGGCCGTAGGTCGAGTTGCTCATGCCGATCTCGATCGTCGACAGCCGGTCGAAGGGCGTCGGCGACGTGGGCTCGCCGATGCCGCCGCGCAGGGAATCGCCGAAGAGCTGCTGACGCAGGTCGTAGAGCCGCACCTCGAGCGCGCGCACGTTGTCACGCAGGGCCGGATCGGCGTCCGAGCGCACGAGGACGTCGTGCATTGCCGCGAGCTGGGTCTCGAGCCGCTCGACCACCGGGCCGGTGCTGCTCAGGCTGCGCACCAGGGTTTCGACCTGCTGCTGGAAGGCCAGCGTCTCGGACGGCGCCGTGCGCGGCAGGGCGCCGTCGTAGAGCATCTCGACGGCGAAGGTCTGCGGCGCGCCGAGTGAGGTCGTGGTGCCGCCATGGCGCATCGCCAGCTCGACGCGGTAGGTGCCCGGCACCGCCAGCGGACCGCGCGGATCCCAGAAGCTCCACTCACGCTCGGGATCGCGCTCGCCCGCGCGCCAGGCGACCATCGCCGGATAGCGCAGATCCCACGCGACGCGGTGGAAGCCCGCCGAGGTCGGACCCTCGACGCGGCGCACGATGCGGTTCTGCGCGTCGCGCACGGTCAGGATGATCGACGGCGTCTCTTCCTTGTTCTCTTCGTGCAGCGCGTCCCAGCCGGGGTAGGTGGCGTCTTTGCCGGCCTCGATCGCCTCGCGCTCGCGCGCCCGGCGCTGGTCGCGTGCGGTCTCGAGATCGTCGCGCAGGTAGTAGGTGAAGATCGCGCCGAAGGGCGGGTTCGGGGCGTTGTAGAAGCCCGCGCCCTGGGTGCCCTTGACGCGGAAGCCGAGCGGCGTGCGCTGCACGTACCAGTCGGTGTCCTTGACCGGGAAGAGCGTCGCCGGCTCGCCGAGCATCGTCTCCGACACCTGGCGCAGCGGCGTGTAGTCGTCGAGGATGTAGAAGCCGCGGCCGAAGGTCGCGCCGACGAGGTCGTTCTCGCGCCGCTGGATCGCCAGATCGCGGAAGGAGATCGTCGGCACGCCGCCGTTGAGCTCGATCCAGCGGTTGCCGCCCTCGACGGTGAAGAAGACGCCGAACTCGGTGCCGGCGAAGAGCAGACCGGGCTTCTCGTGATCCTGCACGACGCGCCAGACCAGATGATCGGCGGGCAGGCCGCCGCTGTCGGCGTCGCCCGCGATCGACGTCCACGTGCGGCCGCGGTCGCCCGAGCGCAGCAGGAACGGACGGAAATCGCCGAACTTGTGATGGTCGAGGGCGACGTAGACGACGTCGGCGTCGTGCAGATCGGCCTTGATGTCGTTGATGAAGGCGCCCTTCGGCACGCCCGGCAGCGCGCCCGCGCGGCGCCAGTTCGCGCCGCCGTCCTCGCTGACCTGGATCAGGCCGTCGTCGGTGCCGGCGTAGAGCAGGCCCTCGACCTTCGGTGATTCGCTCAGCGAGGTGATCGTGTTGTAGGTCGACATCGCCCACAGGTCCCAGATCGCGTCGACGCTCTGCACACGGCCCATCATCGGCAGCGCGATGCGGTCCTGATCGAGGGTCAGATCGCCCGAGACCGGCGTCCAGCTGTCGCCGCGGTTGTCGCTGCGCCACACGCGCTGGCTGGCGAAGTAGAGCCGGGTCGGCGCGTGCGGGCTGACCAGGATCGGCGCGTCCCAGTTCCAGCGCTCGGGCGGATCGCCGGCCGCCGGCTGCGGCTGGATGTAGACGATCTCGCCGGTGGTGCGGTCGTAGCGCACCAGGTTGCCCTGCTGCCACTCGGAGTAGACGATGTCGGGATTGCCGGGCTCGGTGGCGGGCTGATGGCCGTCGCCGAAGAGGGTGATGAACCAGTCGCTGTTGCGGATGCCGCTGACGTTGTTGGTGCGCGACGGGCCGCCCTGGGTGTTGTTGTCCTGGGTGCCGCCGTAGACATTGTAGAAGGGCTCGTCGTCGTCGACCGCGACTTTGTAGAACTGCGTCACCGGCAGATTGGCCGCGAAGAGCCAGTTCGCGCCCTGGTCCCAGCTCTGGTAGAGGCCGCCGTCGCTGCCGTTCAGCAGGTAGTCGGGATCGTCGGGATGGAACGCCAGCGCGTGGTTGTCGCCGTGCTTGGCCTCCTCGGCGACGCGCTCGAAGTTGTGACCGCCGTCGCGCGTGACGTGCAGGCGCACGTCCATCTGGTAGACGCGATCGAAATGATGCGGATCGGCGAAGAGCTCCTGGTAGTAGTGCGGGCCGGTGCCGCCCGAGAGGTATTCGTTGCGATGCTCCCAGGTTTCGCCGCCGTCGGCCGAGCGGTAGAAGCCGCCCCGACGCGTCGCCAGCTCGATCGTGGCGTAGACGACGTCGGGCTGCTGCGGCGAGATCGCCAGGCCGATCTTGCCCATGTCCTCGTCGGGCAGGCCCTCGGTCAGCTCGCGCCAGGTTTCGCCGCCGTCGGTCGACTTGTGGATGCCCGACTCGGGGCCGCCGTTGATCAGCGCCGCGACGTTGCGGAAGCGCTCGTGGGTGGCGGCGTAGAGGACGTCGGCGTTGCGCGGATCGAGATGCACCTCGTTGACGCCGGTGTAGGGACCGCCGCCGAGAATCTTCGCCCAGTTGGCGCCGCCGTCGGTGGTCTTGTAGAGGCCGCGCTCGCCACCCTTCGACCACAGCGGACCCTGCGCCGCGACGTAGACCACGTCGCTGTCGCGCGGATCGATGACGATGTTGCCGATGTGCTCGGTCTCGCCGAGGCCCATGTTCGTCCAGCTCTCACCGCCGTCGAGGCTCTTGTAGACGCCGTCGCCGAAGCTGACGTGGCGGCCGCCGACGTTCTCGCCGGTGCCGACCCAGATGACGTTGGAATCGTTGGGATCGATCGTCACGCAGCCGATCGAGTAGACCGCCTCGCCGTCGAAGATCGGCGTGAAGGTGGTGCCGTTGTTGACCGTCTTCCACACGCCGCCCGAGCCGACGGCGACGTACCAGGTGCTCGGGTTGCGCTGATCGATCACGACGTCGGCGATGCGGCCCGACATCAGCGCCGGGCCGATGCCGCGCAGCGCCAGGCCGTCGAAGGTGTCGGCGGTCATGCGCGGCGCGTCGTCGCCTTTCTCGTGGTTGTCGGCGACGGCGACGGACGGTAGCGCGAGCGCGATCAGGAGCGCGAGCGTGATGGGCCACGCGCGGGAGAGAGCGGATCGGAACATCGAGGACTCCTTGGAAGAGGTGCGTGGGGGAAGCGAAAGGAATGGGCGCGACCTGCGCGGCGCGACCCGCAAGAGCGTTCAGTCGTCGGCGGGCGATTCGGTGACGGCATGGGCCGATGGGCCCTGCAGATGGGTGAGAAAGGCGGCTTCGTCGAGCACGGCGACGCCGAGGGTTTCGGCCTTGGCGAGCTTGGAGCCGGCGGCCTCGCCGGCGACGACGAAGTCGGTTTTCTTCGACACGCTGCCGGTGACGCGCGCGCCGAGGGCTTCGAGCTGCTTCTTGGCGTCGCCGCGGGTCATCGACGCGAGCGTGCCGGTGAGCACGAGCGTCTTGTCGCGGAAGACGTGATCGTCGGGTGCGTCGGCGTTGCCGCGCGGCTGGACGAGGTTGACGCCGGCGGCGCGCAGGCGTTCGAGGCGCGCGCGGTTGCCGTCGTCGCCGAAGAAGGCGCGCACGCTGGCGGCGACCTTGGGCCCGATCTCCGGCACCGCTTCGAGCTGCTCGGCGTCCATCGCCAGCAGCTGATCGACGTCGCCGGCGGCCTCGGCGAGCAGCTGGCCGACGCGCGCGCCGACGAAGCGGATGCCGAGGGCGAAGAGCAGATTCGCCAGCGGACGCGATTTGCTGACCGCGATCTGCTCGACCACGCGCGTCGCCGAGGTTTCGCCCCAGCCGTCGAGATCCTGCAGGTCGGCGATCGTCAGATCGTAGAGATCGGCGTAGTCGGCGATTTTCTTCTCGCGCAGCAGCTGGTCGATCAGCTTGCTGCCGAGGCCCTCGATGTCCATCGCGCCGCGGCGGACGAAGTGCTGCAGCGAGGCGTGCACCACCGCCGGACAGGCCGGGTTGATGCAGCGCAGGGCGACTTCGCCGGGCAGGCGCACGACCGGGTTGCCGCACACCGGGCAGACCGTGGGCAGGGCGAAGGGCGCGGCGTCGTCGGGGCGCCGATCGAGCACGACCGAGACCACCTTGGGGATGATGTCGCCGCCTTTCTCGAGCACCACGGTGTCGCCGACGCGGACGTCCTTGCGCGCCAGATCGTCGTAGTTGTGCAGCGTGGCGCGCTTGACGGTGGTGCCGGCGAGCTGCACCGGCCGCAGCTCGGCGACCGGCGTCAGGACGCCCGTGCGCCCGACCTGGACGGCGATCGCCTCGACCACGGTCTCGGCCTGCTCGGCGGCGAACTTGCGCGCGATCGCCCAGCGCGGCGCCTTGGCGGTGCTGCCGAGGGTGGTCTGCAGCTCGAGCTCGTCGAGCTTGATCACCGCGCCGTCGATGTCGAAATCGAGCGCGTGGCGGGCGTCCTGCCAGCGCGCGAGATAGACGGCGAGGGCGTCGCGGTCGCGGCAGATGACCGGCTCGGACGCGACCGGCAGGCCCCAGGCGCGCAGCTGGTCGAGGACCGCGCTGTGGCGGTCGAGCCCGAGGTCGGTGGCGCACTGGTAGACGCTGACGCGCAGGCCGCGGCGGGCGACCTCGCGGCTGTCCTGCAGGCGCAGCGTGCCGGCGGCGGTGTTGCGCGGGTTGGCGTAGCGCGGCTCGCCGGCCTCGTCGCGCGCGGCGTTGATGCGGTCGAAGACGCTGCGCCGATGGGCAAGGGCGACGTCGGCGCCGACCTCGCCGAGGGTGACAGCGGCCTCCACCGCGGCATCCCCCCCGCCCACGACGAGGCAACGCTGATCCGCGTACGCTGCGGGCTCGATGAGTCGGTAGACCACCTTTCCCTGCTCCTCGCCGGGTACACCGAGCTTCCGGGGCGTGCCTCGGCGGCCCATCGCGAGGATGACCCGTTCGGTCGTCAGCGGACCCTCGCTCGTCTGCACCACGAAGCCCCCGTCGGCATCGGGCTCCACCGCATCGACGCGGACCCCGCCCCGCACCTCGAGCCCCGTCTGCTCGATGATGTCGTGCCACGCCTCGAGCAGCGCCTCCTTGCGGACCTCGGTGACGCGGAGCGGACCGTACAAGGGCAGCGTGACGGGTCGCGTCATGACGATCTTGTGGCGGGGGTAGTGCAGGACACTGCCCCCCACCGCGTGTTGATCGACGACGACGAAGTCGAGCCCGGCCTCCTTGGCCGCGAGAGCCGCAGCGAGACCGGCCGGGCCCGCCCCGACGATGACGAGCTGATGGCGGCCGGCCTGGGCAGGTCCCAGCGTGTCGCGAAGTCCCTCGACGCACTGCAGCGCCTGGGTCATCGCGTTGTAGACCAGGCCCATGCCTCCGAGCTCGCCGACCACGTACAGGCCGGGCACGTTGGTCTGGAAGTCGGTGGCGACGAGCGGGATGTCGACGCCGCGCTTCTCGTTGCCGAGCACGAGCTCGATGGCATCGACGGGGCAGGCGCGCAGGCACTCCCCGTGGCCGATGCAGCTCGTGGGGTTCACGACCCGGGCCTTGCCGTCGAGCACGGCGAGCACGTCGTTCTCGGGGCACACCGTGACGCAGGACCCCGAGCCGATGCAGCGCCCGAGGTCGATGCGGGGGTGCAGGCTCGGGGGCAGGGCGCCCTTGGCCTCGGCATCTGCGAGGTCGTCGCGCGCCCGGAGGCTCCGACGCCGGGCCGAGAGGCCCTGGACCACCGCGACCACGGCGATCAGGGCGAG
>JBCCOR010000292.1:0-6398 GCA_039025295.1 Acidobacteriota bacterium | reverse complement strand
GCGCGCGCATCCGCCACGGAAGTCTAGCATCGCCGCGTTGTACGCAGTCGTGCCTACGGACAGGTGGCGAACGCGCTGGTGTCGAGCCGCGGCTGGAAGGGCTGGCCGAGCGGATTGCTGTACGACCGGGTCGCGCCGCTGGCGGTGTCGCGCACCGTCAGATCGACGGCGACGTTGGTCAGGCCGCTCAGGAACACCCAGTAGTGGCCGTTGTTGGCGCAGCCGTCGAGCACCTTGACGAAGACCTCTTTGTTCTCCCGCTCGAAGAACCACAGCGCGGCGGTCTCGTCGGTGTCGGCGAGGGCGGCGCCAGGCATCAGGCGCGACGGTCCGCTGGGCGTCAGGCGGAAGCCGGCCGACAGCTCGAAGCGGCCGTCGCGCAGCCGGATCGGACCCGCACCCGACGCCGCGACCGTCACCGGCTGGCGCAGGATCACCCGCCCGCGCGTGGGGCCGACCTGGTCTTCGACGACGATCGTGTAGTCACCGGCCGGCAGCGGATCGACCGTGATGATCTGGGGCGCGAGCTCGACGCACAGGCGGTCGTTCGCGCCGAGGCGGATGACGCGATCGTCGACGCCCTCGAACGTGTAGGCGTCGGCGCAGCCGAGCAGGCTGAGCATCAAAATGTCGTCGGTGGTGGGCGCGGCGGGCGCGACGTCGACCGCGAGCCGGCCGGTCTCACTGCCGACCAGCACGTCGAGCGTCGCCAGCAGATCCGGCGCGAACAGCAGCGGCACCGGCACGCCCGGCGCGCTCTGCGTGAGCAGCTGGATGCGCTGTAGGCCGGCGAGCATGTTGGTGATCGTGACCTGGACCGGCGGATTGGCGCCGGCGAACGGGCTCTCCGGTGCGACGACCGGCAGCGCGATGAACTGCAGCAGCTGGTTGAACGGCTGCTCGTACTCCAGGCGCAGCACGTTGACGCCGGTCGCGGTGACGACCACGTCGTCGCCCGGCTGGGGCGCCGGCGGATCGATGGTCAGCGACTGCGCGTCGCCGACCTGCGGCAGCAGCGTGAGGATGAGGACGAGCGCGAACGGAGCGAGCGTGCGCAGGCGCATGGTTATGCCTCCTAGACATTGATTTTATGTTTTAGAACCATATAATAGCCGCGCAACAGCCGCAACGCACCCGACGCAGTGAGACGTGGAGGCCACGACGACGGGGACGCTGCGGCTGTTGCGACGCTTTGATGACAGCGACGGGCGGAGGCTGCGCGTGCGGCCTCCGCCCGTTTGCTTGCGTGACGCGCCGGACGGCGCCGGCTCAGCGCCGGCGCAGCACCGCGAAGCCGGCAAGGCCGAGCAGCGCGGTGAGCAGCAGCAGGCTGAGCGCGCCCAGCGTCGGGATGGCGATCACGTTGCCGGTGACGTCGAGCGGCGCCTCGGCCACGGTCGACCCGTCGCCGGCGACCGGCGCGCCGTCGACCGTGCCGTCGAGCGCGCTGGTGACGTTCAGGTACATGCCGCTGAGCGTGGTGTCGGGCACCTCGACCGTCACCGCGAAGGTGCAGCTCGCGCCGCCGGCCAGCGCGCCGCCGGTCAGGGTTAGGAGCGCATCGCCGTCGAGCAGTGAGCCGACGCCGCAGACATCCATCTGCGGCACGTCGAGCGCGCGCAGGCCCGGCACCACCGCGTCGAGATCGTCGGTGAAGGTCAGATCCTGAATCGCGTTGACCGGGTCCGGGTTGGTGATCGTGAACGTCAGCGTCGTGGTCATGCCGCCGAGCGTCGGTCCGCCGAACATCTTCTCGAGCGTCGCCAGCGCGACGGTGAACATCGCGCTGCCCGGCGCGCCCATCGTCGGCTGGCCGTCGATCGTGCCCGTGACCGTGCTCGTGGTCGTGGTGTACGCCGCCGCAGGCGCGTCGGCCGGCACCCGCAGCTGAACCATGAAGGTGCAGTTCGCACCCGGCGCGAGCATGCCGCCGGCAAGGGTCAGCACGTCGGTGCCGCCGAGGGTCGAGCCGGCGCCGCACACGCCCATCTGCGGCGGTGTAATCACCTGCAGCCCGGTCAAGACGGCGCCGAAGTCGTCGCTCAGCGCGATGTCGAGCAGATCGAAGGTCGCCGACGGGTTGGTGATCGTGTAGGTCACGTCGAGCAGGCCGCCCGGCAGCACGATGCCGCTGGCGATCGTCTTGATCAGCATCACGTCGCCGGCCACGTCGAGCGTGGCGGTTGCCGGCGGGCTGATGCCGAGCGACGAGCCGAGCTCTTCGCTGACGTTGGCGTAGCTGCCGGCCGCGGCGGCGGTGACGTCGACCGAGATCGTGCAGGTGGCACCCGCCGCGACCGTGCCGCCGGTGAAGCCGATCACCGTCGCGCCCGGCGCCGCGGCAATGACGCCGCCGCAGGTGCCGCCGTCGTTGGCCGGGTTGGCGACCACGAGGCCCGCCGGCAGGTTGTCGTCGAACACCAGGCCGGTGGCGTCGAGCGCGACGCTGGCGGTGTTGTCGATGGTGAAGGTGAGCGTGCTCACCCCGTTCGGCATGATCACCGTCGGCGCGAACGCCTTGGCGAAGCCCGGCGCCGGATCGACGGTCAGGGTGTCGGATGCTGCGCCGCTGTTGCCGAGCGAGGAGGTCAGATCGCCGCTCAGGTTGACGTAGGTGCCGGCCGCGGCCGACGTGACGTCGACCACCACGGTGCAGACCGCGCTCGGCGCGACGCTGCCGCCCGCGAGGGTCACGGTGGTGCCGCCGTCGGGCGCTGTGATCGTGCCGCCGCAGCTGTTGAACGCGCTCGACGGCGTCGCGATCACCAGACCGGCCGGGAAGATGTCGGTGAACGCCAGGTTGGCGGCGTCGAGGGTGGCGCTGGCGCTGTTGTCGATGGTGAAGGTCAGCGCGCTCAGTCCGTCGACCGGAATCGCAGCCGGCGCGAACGCCTTGGCGAAGGTCGGCGCCGGCTCGACGTTGAGGGTATCGGTGGCGGTGCCGCTGTTGCCGAGCGAGGAGGTGAGATCGCCGCTCAGGTTGACGTAGCTGCCGGCCGCGGCCGACGTCACGTCGACCGCGATGGTGCAGCTGGCGCCGGCGACGACGCTGCCGCCGGTGTAGGTGATCGACGTGCTGCCGTCGGCTGCGGTGAGGGTGCCGCCGGTGCAGGTGGTCGACGCGTTGGCGGGCGTCGCGACCACCAGGCCGGCGGGCAGGTTGTCGACGAAGTCGAGCGCGGTGGCGTCGAGCGTGGTGCTGGCCGCGTTGTCGACGGTGAAGGTGAGCGTGCTCACGCCGTCGATCGGAATCGACGCCGGCGCGAACGCCTTGGCGAAGGTCGGCGGCGGCTCGACGACCAGGGTATCGGTGGCGGTGCCGCTGTTGCCGAGCGAGGAGGTGAGGTCGCCCGTGAGGTTGACGTAGCTGCCGGCGGTCGCGGCGGTGACGTCGACGCTGAACGTGCAGGTCGCGCCCGCGCCGACCGTGCCGCCCGCGAGCGAGATCGTGCCGCTGCCGTCGACGGCCGTGAGGGTGCCGCCGCAGGTGTTCGCGGCGTTCGCCGGCGCGGCGACCACGACCCCGGCCGGCAGGTTGTCGACCACGCCGAGGCCGGTCGCGGCGACCGGGTTGACCGTGTTGTCGACGGTGAAGGTGAGGGTGCTGACGCCGCTGGTCGGGATCGACGCCGGCGCGAACGCCTTGGCGAAGGTCGGCGGCGGCACGACGCTGAGCATCGCCGTTGCCGGCTCGGCGGCGAACAGGCCGCTGGCGGTCACGTCGCTCGTCTGGTTGAGGAACATCGCCGGTGGCGTGATGCCGAGCGGCACCTGCAGCACGGTGGTGAAGACGCAGGTCGCGCTCGGGCCGAGCGTGGCGCCGCTGAGGGCGAGCACCGAGGTGCCGGTGAACGCCGAGCCCGCGCCGCAGACGTCGGCCATCGGCAGATCGGTGGCGACGAGGCCGGGCACCACGGCGTCGAGATCGTCGGTGAAGCTGATGCCCGAAACGGTGTCGGTGGTGCTGAGGTTCTCGATCGTGAAGGTCAGGCCGACGAGCTGGCCGACGCCGGTCGGGGCGCTGAACGCCTTCGAGAAGCGCAGCGGGGCGAGCAGCAGCGTGTCGCTCGCCGGTGCCGCGGTGACCGTGGCGGCGCCGAGCGTGCCGGTGGCGCTGCTGGTGACGTTGAGCGCCTCGCTGCCCGAGGCCGTTCCGGGCACCTGCAGCGTGACCGAGAAGGTGCACGTGCCGCCCGCCGGCAGATTGCCGCCGCTGAGGGTCAGCAGCGAGGTGCCGCTGATCTGCGAGCCGGCGCCGCAGACGTCGTTCTGCGGCAGGCCGACGGCTGCGAGGCCGGTGAGCGCGGCGTCGAGATCGTCGGTGAAGCCGATGCCGGTGATCGCCTGCCCCGGATCGTCGTTGGTGAGCGTGAATTCGAGCGTCACCGTGGCGCCCGGCGCGACCGGATCGTCGGTGAAGGCCTTCGCGAAGAACAGCGCGTCGCGCACGGTCAGGCGATCGGCGGCGGGCGTGACGACCTGCATCGCGCCGCCCAGGGTGGCCGTCAGGCTGCTGGTGAGGTTCAGATAGTCGCCGGGCGCGGCGCCGATGGGCACGTTGACCTGCACGCTGAACGTGCAGCTCGAGCCGGCCGTCAGGTTGCCGCCGACGAAGATCACGAACCCGGTGCCGGAGATCGACGAGCCCGTGCCGCAGATGTCGTTCTGCGGCAGGCCGGCGGCGGTGAGGCCGCTGATGACGCCGTTCAGGTTGTCGGTGAAGACGATGTCGGTGGCGTCGAGGCTGGCGGTGACGTTCTCGATGGTGAACTCGAGCGTCGCCGTGCCGCCCGGCGAGACCGGATCGTCGGTGAAGCTCTTGGTGAAGGTCAGGCCGGCGACCACCAGGACGGCGCTGGCGGCCGCGCTGGTCGTCGGCGTCGCGGCGACGGTGGCGTCGACGCCGCTGGTGACGTTGGTGTAGTTGCCCGGCGCGGCGGCGGCCGGCACCTGGATCGGCACGGTGAAGGTGCAGGTCTCACCCGGCGCCAGGGTGCCGCCGGTGAAGGTCAGCAGCGCCGTGCCGCTGATCTGCGAGCCCGGCCCGCAGACGTCGTTGAGCGGCAGGCCGGTGGCGACGAGGCCGGCGAGCGCGGCGTTGAGATCGTCGGTGAAGGCAATGCCGGTGGCGTCGGTCGGGTTGTTGCCGCTGTTGAACAGCGTGAACTCGAGGCTGGTCGTGCCGCCCGGCGTCACCGAGAGATCGGTGAACGACTTCGACAGCCGGGGTGCGCCGATGATGTCGAGGAAATCGCTGGCCGTTGCGCCCGTCTGGAGGGTGCCGCCGATCGACGCCGTGAGATCGCTGATTTCGTTGAGGTAGCTGCCGCTCTGGGCGCTCGCCGGCACGTTGAGGGTGACGCTGAACGTGCACGACGCGCCCGGCGCGAGCGAGCCGTTGGTGAGGGCCAGGCCGGTCGTGCCCGCGATCGACGAGCCCGCGCCGCAGACGTCGGTGTTGGGCAGGCCGCTGGCCGCCAGCCCCGGCAGCACCATCGACAGATCGTCGGTGAACGTGATCGCGCTCGCCGCGTTGACCGGATCGGTGTTGGTGATGGTGAATTCGAGGTTCACCGTGCCGCCCGGCTCGCCCCGGCCAAACAGGGCCGAGCGCGGCGGACGTGGTTAATTTGCTCCCGGAGAAAGACCTGGCGCGCCTTATCCGAGCATTTGGTGAAGAAAAACAGGCCCGTCGCATCGCGCGTGCTATTGTCGAACGACGAGCTTCGTACGCGTTCAAACAGACCCTCGATTTGGCAGAAGTCATTGAAGAAGCGGTTGGCGGTCGACGTGGGCGCAAAACCCATCCCGCAACGCAAACGTTTCAAGCGATCCGCATCTATGTGAATGAGGAACTTGATGAACTCGCACGCAGCTTAAGCGCCGCCGAACGTATGCTCGCGCCCGGCGGTCGCCTCGTCATCGTTACGTTTCATTCTCTCGAAGATCGGTTGGTAAAAACATTCCTGCGCGAGCGATCCGGAACAGGCGGTCAGGGCTCACGCTATCGCCCAAGCATCGATACAGGTCCGCGGGCCACATTCGAGCTGTCGCATCGCAAAGCCGTTGAGCCTAGCCCGGTTGAGCGATTGGAGAATCCGCGCGCACGGTCAGCGCGGTTGCGCGCTGCTGTCCGAACCGACGCACCGAGCTGGAATCAAGAGGTAGAGACTGGCTATAGAGTGCCAAAGCTGCAAGTCCTGGAGGTGTCGCCATGAGTCAACGGGCTTTTCTCTTTGGCTTAGCGGTTATCGCGATCCTGATTTTTAGCTTGTATCGCGCAAAAGATGGCGCTCAAGACACGGAGCAGGAAATTGCCCGTGTCCAAGCAGATATAACCGCAGCACAAGCGCAACAAGGCGATTTATTGGCCGAGTTGGCGCATCGATCCCGGCAGG
>JBCCOR010000291.1:0-6403 GCA_039025295.1 Acidobacteriota bacterium | reverse complement strand
CGCTCGGCCTGGGCGTCGTCGGTGCCGGGCACGAGCGTGCGCACCGCCGGACCGTCGGCGGGGCGCATCTCGAGCAGCAGCGCGTCGCGCCCGGCGTCGGCCTCCGGCGCATCGTCGAGGAGCGTGCCCAGCGTGCCTTCGTGCACGCGGAAGAGCGCGCCGTCGTTGCCGAGCACGATCGTTCCAGCCGCGGCGACGGCGGGCACGATCAGCAGCAGCGCGAGGGCGCAGGCGAAGTGGAGCCACCCCGTGTGGGCCAGCGGCAAAGGCCGCTCGGCGGTGGCGGAGGGCAGCGGAGGCATCGGGCGTCGGCGCATGGTGGTCAAGCCCTCAGGTTGATCATCTTGAGCACGTTGGTGCGCATCAAGATGTCGCTCAGAAAGGGATGATGGGCGTAGAAGCGTCCCTGCAGCTGGCGGAAATAGCGCTGGGCGCTGGGCGCGTCACCGGTCGCGCGCGCGGCCTGGCCGAGCAGGCACAGGGCGTGCTTGACGGCGGCGTCGGCGCCGGCGTTCTCGGCCAATTCGAGGGCGCGGCCGCCGTGGCGCAGCGCGCGCAGCGGGCGGTCGATCTCGAGATAGGCGAAGCAGAGATCGAGATGGGCGAGCGCCAAGACGTCGTCGCGCGCGGCGACGCGGCGCAGCAGGCGCAGGCTATGAAAGAGATGGGCGAAGCCGTGGGTGATGTGGCCCTCGACGATCGCACAGTAGCCGAGATTGCCGTGCAGCTGACCCTCGCGCAGGCCGCCGCGCCGGGTCAGGCGCTCGAGCGCGGCCGCGTAGTGCGTGTGCGCCTCGGCGAAGTGGCTGTCGGCGACCAGCGCGTTGCCGAGCTGGTTGTGACTGGCTGCGCAGAGCGAAACGTCGTCGAGCGCGGTGGCGTGCTCGAGGGCGATGCGGGCGTAGAAGAGCTGGCGCTGATGATCTTTGCGCAGCTCGGCGAACACCGACAGGCCGTGGGCCGCCACCGCCTGCACCCGCGCGTCGGTGGCGCGCAGCAGGGTGCGACGCAGCTGGTCGGCGGCGGTCGCATCGACGTCGGTCGCGATGCGGATCGCGCAGTGGTTGGCCCGCATCAGATCGACCTGCTCGGGTCGACCGTGGGCGCGCGCCCAGCGTTCGCCTTCTTCATAGAGGGCGAGCGCTTCGTCGAGCTGGCCTGCGGCGACCAGCGCGCGACCGCGGCGGCGAAGTTGATCGAAGTCGTTGGAATCGTCGACGTTGGGGACCTGATCGGCTGGCTGCATGGCGATGGTAGGCTCCTCGTCCGGCAAAAACGGCGTGCGGTGGCAAACCACACGCTCCTCGTCATCATCTAAAGAGATGCGCGTTTCAATAGCGCAATCTAGCATGCTGTACGGATCTTCGACGGCGAGCGTCCAACGGTTTCGATCCGATCGACTTTTGTCGCTGTCGCCGCGCGGACATCGCATATCCGCATGCGTAATCACCGAAACTATAGCACAGCAGCATAGGCCGCGTTGCGGCGCGTACGGTCGCTCGGCGCGCCGCGCAGCCGCGGTCGCGTCAGGAGGCCGAGCCCATGTCCCCATCCGTTCGACCGTCCGCCTCCGCGGACGCCGACCCGATCCTCGACCATCTGCGGCGCGCGGCGGCGCTGGCGCTGTGGCAGCTCGAAGCGATCGCGATCCGGCCCGCCGCGCCGTTCCGGCTCAAGTCGGGCGCGCTCAGCCCGCTCTACGTCAACGGCCGGCGCGGCGTCGCCGATCCGGCGTTCCTGGCCCTCGTCACCGCGGCGGCGCATCGCCTGCTGCGCCGCATGACGACGGCGCCACCCGACGCCATCGCCGGCGGCGAGACCGCGGGCATTCCCTACGCCTTCCATCTCGCCGCGCAGCTCGCCCGGCCCGGGCTCTACGTGCGCAAGAGGGCGAAGGGCTACGGGCTTTCGGTCGACGACGGTGCCGACGACGCCGCGGCGGCCGCGGGCCGCGTCGAGGGCCACGTCGAAGCAGGCCAGCGGGTCCTGCTGGTGGAGGATTTGATCACCGCCGGCGGCAGCAAGGCGGTGTTTCTCGACGCGCTCGAGGCCGCCGGTGCCCGGGTCGACGACGTGCTGGTGGTGATCGATCGTCAGCAGGGCGGCGCGGCGCGCCTGGCCGACCGCGGCGTGCGGCTGCACAGCGTGACCGACCTCGACACGCTGCTCGACGTGGGCGAGGTGCACGGCCACATCAACGCCGCGGCGCGCGCGGTGGTCGAGGCCTACCGCGCCGCGCCCGACGGCTGGCAGCCGCCGAGCCGATCGGATTGATCTGGCCTCAGGGGCTGGAGGCGGCGCGCTTGGCCGCGGTCCGTCGCGTTACCGCCGGCAGGATGCGCTTGCGCAGGCGGAAGACCTCGGGCGTGACCTCAACCGCCTCGTCGGCGCGGATGAACTCGAGCGCCTGCTCCAGGCTGAGACGCCACGGTGGCGTGGAGCGCTCGAGCTCGTCGCTGGTCGACGAGCGCATGTTGGTCAGCTTCTTTTCCTTGGTGATGTTGACGTCGAGGTCGTTGGCGCGGATGTGCTCGCCGACGATCATGCCCTCATAGACCTCCTGGCCGGCCTCGACGATCAGCGTGCCGCGCGGCTGCAGGCCCTCGGCGGCGTAGCTGGTCACCTTGCCGGGGCGATCGGCGACCAGCGAGCCAGTGGTGCGCTCGGGAATCGGACCGTGCCACGGCTCGTAGCCGTCGAAGCGGTGGTGCATGATGCCGGTGCCGCGCGTGTCGGTGAGGAATTCGGTGCGGAAGCCGATCAGGCCGCGCGCCGGAATGCGGAAGGTCATGCGCACCCGGCCGCCGGTGTAGGTGGTCATGTCCTGCATGCGTCCCTTGCGCGGGCCGAGCTTCTGGGTGACCGCGCCGATGTACTCCTCCGGGCAGTCGATCACCAGATGCTCCATCGGCTCATGGCGCGCGCCGTCGATCTCGCGCGTCACCACCTCGGGCTTGCCGACGGTCAGCTCGTAGCCCTCGCGCCGCATCATCTCGACCAGCACCGCCAGCTGCAGCTCGCCGCGGCCGGCGACGTGGTAAGTGTCGGCGCTTTCGGTCGGGCGCACCTGGATCGAGACGTTGCCCAGGGTTTCGCGCGCGAGGCGATCGCGCAGATGGCGCGAGGTGAGGAATTTGCCGTCGCGGCCGGCGAGCGGCGAATCGTTGATGCCGAAGGTCATCGCCAGGGTCGGCTCGTCGACCCGGATCACGGGGCGCGGCCGCGGATCTTCGAGATCGGTCAGGGTGTCGCCGATGTTGGCCTCCTCGAGGCCGGCGACCGCGACCAGATCGCCCGCGCGCACCTCGTCGACCGCCACGCGCTCGAGGCCGCGGTAGCCGAAGAGGCCGCTGATGCGCACCTTCTCGCGGCTCGACTCGTCGAGCACGGCGCTGTTCTCGACGTCCTCGGCGCGGCAGCGCAGCACGCTCTCGCCCTTGCGCAGCGAGCCCTGGTGGACGCGGCCGATCGCCAGCCGGCCGACGTAGTCGTCGTAGTCGAGGGTGGTGATCTGCAGCTGCAGCGGATGATCGTCCTCGTAGACCGGCGCCGGCACGTGCTCGAGGATCGCGTCGAGCAGCGGCTGCAGGTTGGCGTCCTCGCCGTCGGCCTCGAGCCGGCAGGTGCCGGCCTTGGCGTTGCAGTAGAAGATCGGGAAGTCGAGCAGCGACTCGGGCGCGTCGAGATCGATGTAGAGATCGTAGATCTCGTTGACCACCTCCTGCGGACGCGCGTCGCCGCGATCGATCTTGTTGACCACCACGATCGGCGCGAGCCCGGCGTCGAGGGCTTTGCGCACCACGAAGCGGGTCTGGGGCATCGGCCCCTCGGCGGCGTCGACCAGCAGCAGCACGGCGTCGACCAGCGACAGCACGCGCTCGACCTCACCGCCGAAGTCGGCGTGACCGGGCGTGTCGACGATGTTGATGTGCACGTCGCGGTACTGGATCGCCGTGTTCTTGGCCATGATCGTGATGCCGCGCTCGCGCTCGAGATCGATCGAGTCCATCACGCGCTCGGCGACGGTTTGATGGGCCTGGAAGATGCCGCTCTGCCAGAGCAGCCCGTCGACCAGCGTGGTTTTGCCGTGGTCGACGTGAGCGATGATGGCGAGATTGCGGACGTCGGTCCGTTCGGTCGTGGACACAGGACAGTCTCCAGCGCGGACGGCGGCCGGCCGATCGGAGCGGTCGGCGGCGGGCGCGTCGCGGCGCGATGATGCGATGGGGGATTGCGCGATGCGGTCGGACAGCGGGACGGGGAGGCTGTGCACGACGCGATGGGGGTACGCGCACAGTCGTCAGCAAGCTACCACGGCGTGGACGGCGGCGCAATCGTCTGCCGCGATGTGCCCGCGCGCGACGGAATCGGGTGGATCAGATCGGCTGGGTGTCGACCGGGCCGCGGCCGTCGTCGTCGCCGCTGGCGTCGTCGTCGCTCGGCGCGGCGTCCATCGCGAACGGATCGTCGTCCATGCTGGCGTCCATGCCGCCGCCGACCATGATCCGCCAGGTCGTCAGCTTCTCGTCGATGCCGCGCAGGCGCTCGCAGATCAGGCGACAGAGCAGATAGAGGAAGGGCTTGGCCGCGCGCGGATCCATCGCCAGCACCTGCTGCAGGGTGCGGCGACCGAAGAGGATCGCCGTCACCGGGCCCTCGTGCGCGCGCGCGTCGGCCGAGCGCGGATGGCCGTCGATCAGCGCCATCTCGCCGAAGAAATCGCCGCGATCGAGGATCGCCAGCGCCTCCTCGCCGACGCCGGGGATGGTCTTGCTGATCCGCACGCGCCCTTCGAGGACGATGTACATGTCGCTGCCGACGTCGCCTTCGCGGAAGAGCAGCTCGCCGTCGGCGAAGCTGCGCACGTTGGAGGCGCGGGCGAGGGTGTTGAGCTCCTCACCCGACAGGCCCTGCTCGCGCAGCACGGCCATGCGCGCCTCCATGCGCACTTCCTGCGGCTTGCCGCTCTCGACCTGCGGTGCCTGAATGCGCGCGCGATGCTCGGGATTGCGGAAGAAGCGCTCGAGATGGCTGTTGGCGTGGCGCAGCTTGTCGGCGAGCGAGCGCCACAGCAGCTGGTAGAAGGCCACGGCGAGTCTTGGATGGGCCTCGAGCAGGCGCACGAGCAGGCTGTCGCGCACCCGCAGCAGGGTGCAGTCCTCCGCCGCCACCACGTCGCTCGAGCGCGTGGCGCGGGCGACGTGGTTGATCTCGCCGATGACCTCGCCCGCGCGCAGCACGCCGAGGCGGAACGGACCCATCGGCGTGTCGCGCTGGATCAAGAGCGCGCCGTCTTCGATCAGGAAGAGATCGCCGCCGGGCGAGCCTTGGCGGACGATGATCTCGCCGCGGCGATAGCTTTCGACCCGGACGGCGATGCTCAGGCGCAGCATCTGCTCGTTGTCGAGCTGGCGCAGGCGCGCCATGCCGCGCAGGCGACCGGCGATCTGGAAGTCCTCCTGCGCGCCCGCCAGCGGATCGCCGGCCTGGGCCGCCGGACTGGGATGGGCCTGGCCGACGGTTTCGTCGGAGAGCGCGCCGTCGGCCGTGCCCTGGCTTTCGAGAAAGCGGATGCGCTGCCACTCCAAGCGATCGAAGGCGGTTTGCAGCCGCTCGCGATGCTCGGCGAAGAGCGCTTCGATCTCTTCTTTGCTGTGCTGCTGATCGCGCTGCAGGCTGCGGATGCGGGCGCTGAGCCGGGCGGCGTGCTGGCTGTCGCTGCCGTCGAGCAGGAGATAAGCGTCGATCGCGGCGCGCAGCGCGTCGGGCAGGCGTCCGGCGGCTTCTTCGGCTTCGCTGAGATGCTCCGCCAGATCGCGATCGAACGGGTTGAAGCGGCGCGCCGTGCGGTACTGCTGCGCGGCTTCGGCCCAGCGGCCGGCGAGGCCGAGGACGCGGCCGTAGCGCTTGTGGCCGAACGGGGTCAGCGCGTCGCGACGGCGGAGCAGCTCGAGGCAGCCGGCGGCCTGGGCGGGCTGGTTGCGCGCCAGATAGAGATCGGCGAGGCCGAGGAAGTGTGCGCTGTCGATCGCATCGCGCCGCAGGCGCTTGGCGAGATTGCGCTCGATCTCGGCGGCTTTCTCGTCGCTGGCCGCACGTGCCTGATCGCGCAGCTCGGCGAGCTGCAGCTTGATCGCGACGTTTTGGGGCGCGGTCCGCTGCGCGATTTCGAGGCAGGAGATGGCTTCGTCGAGTCGCTTCTGCGCGGCGAAGGTCTGCGCCAGCTCGGTCAGCTGATGCAGCTCGAGATTGCTCGGCGCGGCGGTCGAATCACCCGACGTACGGGCGTCGGCGTGGGGCTCGCGAGCGGGTGGGGGAGCGTTCGATCCGGATGAGGCCATGGTCGCGCAGGCAGGGGCATGTGCAGAGCGGGCACCAAGCGTAGCACGTGCCGGCGGACGGG
>JBCCOR010000290.1:0-6413 GCA_039025295.1 Acidobacteriota bacterium | reverse complement strand
GTTGCCCTCGGGAATGCCGTCGGGATCGTGGATGCTGGTGACGAACCAGTCGAGATCGCCGTCGTTGTCGTAGTCGGCGAGCGCCGCGCCCATGCCGTTCTCGTCGTCGATGACGTCGGTGTTGGCGAAGCGGTAGCGCAGCTGGGTCGCGGGGCCGTCGTCGAGGAAAACCGAGCTGTTGCCGAAGTCCTGCGCCAGGGCCAGATCGGGCACGTCGTTGCCGTCGAGATCGGCAAAGAACGGCGTGAAGACGAAGCGGCGCTGGAAGATCAGGCCGAGCCCGGCCTCCTGCGAGACGTCGAAGAAGCGCCCGTCACCCTGGTTGCGCCACAAGAGGCGCGGCGATTCCTGATGGCCGCGGTCCGACCAGCGCGCCAGCGCCAGATCGAGATCGCCGTCGCCGTCGCCGTCGCCCGCGGCCACGCCGTAGACGCGCAGCGCGCCCGTGCGCGGCGGATCGCGCTCGAGGCCGCTGTGGCCGACGTCGGCGGTGAAGGTGCCGTCGCCGTTGTTCCAGTACACGTCGACGCCGAGCTGATCGACCGCGCCGATGATCAGATCGAGCCAGCCGTTGCCGTCGAGATCGATCCACGCCGGGCCGGCCTGGCGGCGGCCGAGCGCGCCGGCGACGCCCGCGGCCGCGCCGACCTCGGCGAAGGTACCGTCGCCCTGGTTGCGGTAGAGCCGATTGGGCTGCGCGTCGCCGGTCACGAAGAAGAGGTCGGGCCAGCCGTCGCCGTCGTAGTCGCCGGCCGCGACGCCGCCGGCGATCACGTCGGGCTCGGTGGCCGTGCCCGGCGCCAGGTAGCTGTGCTGGGCGCCATCGAGGCCCGCGTCGGCGGTGCCGTCGACGAACTGCCACGTCCCGGCGGCGGTCTCGCTAACGGCGGATGCTGGCGCAGCCGGCGCGTCGGCGCGCGCACTGGCCGGGGCGACGATCAGCAGCCAGCTGCACAGACCGGCGCTGGCGAGCAGCCGCGCTTGCGCGCGGCGCACGACGAAGCCGAGAGGCGCGGAAGGGATGGTCGCATCAGGCAAGATTTTACACGTCTGCATAGTGTTCCTCACGATGCACGTTGACCCTGGGGGGGAGAGATTTGCCATACTACCAAGGCTGATGTGCGCGCCCTGCAGCGCTCGCCTTTCTCATCCGGCCAAACTCGACGCCGCCACCGATGCTTCGACACGCCTCGACGATTACGGAGATGCCCATGAAACGCCTCGCCCTGTTCGCCTTCGCCCTGTTCGCTCTCCTGCTGCCGTCGTTCGCCGGCGCCGACTGGCTGGTCACCCAGGACGATCGCCTGATCACCATCCAGGGCAGCTGGTCGATCGACGGCGACACGGTCGCCTACACCGAAGAAGACGGCACCGAACAAACCATGCCCCTCGCCCAGGTCAACCTCGATGCCAGCAAGATGGCCACCGACATGGGCAACCGCATCACCATGTACGCCACCAGCTGGTGCGGCTTCTGCGAGCGCACCCGCGAGTTCATGGCCCAGATCGGCGTGCCGTTCGTCGAGAAAGACATCGAGGCCGATCCGAGCGCGTTCGCCGAGTTCAACGCCAAGGTCGGCAAGTCGGGCGTGCCCGTGCTCGACATCGACGGCCAGCTCGTGCGCGGCTTCCGCCCGGCCGACATCCGCCGCCACGTGCTCGATCTGAAGGCGCGCATCGAGTCGGAGCACAAGGCAGCCCGCTGACCCGGCGTGCGCGCCAGCGCGCGCGGCGTCGACCCCGCACCCTGGGCGAACCGTCCGGCTTCGTTTCGGCAATCGGCCCACACGACCCGGGAATAATTTCCGAATCGGCGTTCATCCGCCGCCTTCCGCCCGCACAAGCGACCGCGCCCAAGGTCGTGCAGCGCGGGCGGTTGGCGTTGATGGGCATGCGTGGCACCTTCCTTGCACAGAAACTTGTGCAAATATCACCGGCTGCCGCCCTCAGGCAGCCGCGTACCGACCACGCCGGCCGTCGCCGAACGGCCTCCAGGAGATTGCTGCCCATGTCGTGTCTTCGTTCGCGCGCCGCTGCGCGCCGCCCCTATCGCCTGATACCGATTCTTCTCTGCGGCCTGCTTCTCGCCGGTCTCGCCGCTGGACTCCACGCCGACGACGCGCCGTCCGACGCGCGCTGGCACGATCGCCAGCAGGCCGTGCCGCACGCGCAGGACGTGCCCGGGGTCACGGTCGAGCCGATCTCGATCAGCGTGCCCGCCGGCCTGGTGCTGCCCGGCGGCGCGGCGATCGCGCCGCGCGCGCCGATCGTGCCGTCGCGGACGCCGCGCGGCGCGACCACCATCCTCTACGAAGACTTCGAGGAAGGCTTTCCCAACATCAACTGGGACGTATTCGACAACAACGGCACGATCGACGGCGAGGTGTTCTGGGACGACACCACCGTGCGCGCCGACGCCGGTCAGTTCAGCGCGTGGTGCGCCGGCGGTGGTCAGGACGCGCTGCCGGACGGCACGATGTACGACAACGCGATGAACGCCTGGATGCGCTCCGGCCCGTACGACCTCAGTGCCGCCTCGGATGCGAACGTCTCGATCCGCTTCTGGCTCGACGTCGAGAACAACGAAGACTTCCTGCTGCTCCTGGCATCGACCAACGGCGTCAACTTCGACGGCTTCCAAGTCACTGGCTCGCCGCGCGCCTGGATGGATCTGAACCTCGATCTGACCGACGTGCCCAACGCCGGTGATCTGACCGGCGAGCCCGCGGTGTGGATCGCGGTGCTCTTCGTCAGCGACATCGGCACGGTCGCCGAGGGCGCCTACGTCGACGAAATTCGCTTCGAGCGCACGAACGCGGGCCCCTACGATCTCTCGCTGCAGCTGATCGACGTCACCACCACGGGGCCGTACAGCCCCGGCGACATGATCACGATCCGCAACACGACGCAGAACATCAGCAGCTTCGCCTCCGATCCGTACCGCATCAGCTTCTACGCCTCGGTCAACTCGACGATCACCACCGGCGATCCGCTGATCGGCTTCATCGACCGTCCGTCGCTCGGCGCGGGCCAGATCGCCGACTTCTTCTCCGAGGGCGATCTGCCAGCGACGCTCGGTGACGGCAACTTTTTCGTCGGCGCGATCGTGACGCCGACCAACGACGCCAACGCCGCCAACAACGTCAATCTCGACAACAACCCGATCACGATCACCGGTGCGACGAACGTACTGCACGTCGACAGCTTCGAATCGGGCGACTTCAGCGGCTGGTCGGCGGTGGTCGATGGCTTCTGAGTCGGCCGCCGTGCGGTGCAGCGCGATCGCCGGCCTGGCACTCGCGCTCGCGCTCGCGTCGGGCCCAGCGACCGCCGATGACGACGTCGCGCGCGGCGCGGCGCCCGCCAGCGCGGTGCTGGCGACGACCGTCGTGCTCGACGACGACTTCGAGCAGGGCTTTCCCAACGCCAACTGGGACGTTTTCGATCCGATGGGCATCGTCGGCGGCGATCTCACCTGGGGCGCTAGCACCGCGCGCGCCGACGGCGACACGACCAGCGCCTGGTGCGCGGGCGGCGGTCCCGACGCGCAGCCCGACGGCACGAGCTACGTCGATCTGATGAGCTCATGGATGGTCCACGGACCGTTCGATCTGACCGATGCCGCAGGCGCGGTCGCCCGGCTGCGTTACTGGCTCGACACCGAACCCGACGAGGACCTGCTGCGGCTGCTCGCCTCGAACGACGGCTTCTTTTTCGGCGGCGTCGAGGTCAGCGGCACCTCGGGCGGCTGGCAGGATCTGAGTCTCGATCTCGCCGACGTACCCGGCGAAGGCGATCTCACCGGCAGCCCCGAAGTGTGGGTGGCGATCGTCTTCACCAGCGGCGCCGGCGTGGTGGGGGAAGGCGCCTACGTCGATCGCGTGCGCATCGAGCGCCTCGGACCGAGCGAGCTCTTCGCCGATGACTTCGAGAGCGCCGGCCTGAGCAACTGGTCGGCGGTGATCGACGGCTTCTGAGCGCCCGCAGCGGCGTCGTATCAGGGCGCGGCGCCAACGACCGTCCAGACGTCGGGCGGATCGCTGTTCTCGAAGCCGTCGCCGAAGACGACGTCGGGCTCGGCCGGTCGGAGCAGCAGCGCGCGTCCGTTCACCGTGCTGTCACCCGGCGCGCCGATCAGCGCGTCGACGCCGAAGACGGCGACGTTGAAGCCGAACGCCTCGCCGACCAGCGGCGTCTCCGCGGTCAGGCGCGCGGTTTCGCTCCAGCCGTCGATGCCGCCCACATGCCGGCGAAAGGCGTAGGCCGCGCCGGCGCCCACGCCGCCGGCGGCGTCGAAGGGCGCGCCCGCCACCGCGAGATCACCCGCGATCGCCACCGACCAGCCGAGGCGCGCAGCGCCGACCGCATCGTCGACCTGGCGGCGGGCGACTTCGCCCCAGTTGTCGATGCCGCCGGCGTCGCGCTGGAAGACGTAGATCGCGCCGATCTCGTCGCCGGCGCCGGGCGATGAATCGCGCAGCGGCGCGCCGACCACCAGAATGTCGCCCGAGAGCGCGACGCTGAAGCCGAAGTTGTCGCCCGGCTGCACCATCGAACCGGTCAGGATGCGGATCTGGGTCCAGCTGGGGCCGCCGAGGGCCGCGATCTCCGGCGGCGTCCGCTCGAAGACGTAGACCGCACCGGCGTCGATCGCGACGCCGTCGTCGAGGTAGGCGCCGACCGCGAGCGTGTCACCCTCGAGCGCTACCGCGGCGCCGAAGAAGGCGAAGTCCTGCAGCTCGAGCGGCGCCAGCTTGTCTTCCAGCACCCACGCGCTCGCCTCGCGGCGATAGACATAGGCGGCACCGGCGCTCGGGGCGATCGTGCCGTCGCCGATGGCGCCCACGGCGAGCGTGTCGCCGTCGAGCGCGAGCGCGCCGCCGAAGAAGTCGCCGCCGCTGAGGGTGGGCTCCTCGAACCGCTCTTCCTGGCCCCAGTCACTCATCATCGGGACATCGCGCTGGAAGCTGTAGACCGCGCCGCTCTCGTTGCCGGGCAGACCGTCGTAGAACGGCGCGCCGGCGACCAGGCGGTCGGCCTCGACGTCGATCCAGATGCCGAGGCGATCCTGCAGGCCCGCGTCGTCGGCGACCGCGGTCGCCTGCTCGGTCCACGCGCCCGGCACGCCCGGCGCGCGCGCGCCGCGGGCGAAGAGGTAGACCGCGCCCGACTCGTCGGCCGCGCCGGTGCGGAAGGGCGCGGCGATCGCCGCCGTGCCGTTCTGCAGCGCGACCACCTGACCGAAGTCGTCGTTCATCGCGCCGTCGCTGGCTTCCAAGACCACTTCCTCGGCGCGCAGCGCCGGCGCACCGAGCAGCAGGGTAGCCAGCGCGCACGCGCAGCCCGCCAGCGCGATGCGCCCTATGCCCAAATCCGTTTTGTCCGTACGACTCATAAGCAGCATCCTCCTGGATCCCGGTTGTGCGCTTGGCGCGCGGACGCGGCGGCTCAGCGCCGGCGCAGACGGCTGAGATCCTGAAAGCCGTCGAGTCCGCGATCTTCCCAAGCTTCGAGCGCGAAACCGCGCGCGAACGTTGCGTTCACGCCCGCGCGGGTGTGGAACGCGCCGCGCTGGTTGAACGCCGCGCCCGCGGCGTGAAAGTGAAAGCCGTCGCCCTCGAGCTGCCGATGCGCGTCAGCGGTGCCGACCGACGGCAGCGCCGCCAGCGCCGGCGGCCCCATGGTCGATGCGATCAGCACGCCGCCGGGACGCAGCACGCGCGCCATTTCGTCGGCCCAGCGCCGCTGATCGGCGCGGTCGAAGTGGGTGAAGACCGAAATCGCATAGACCGCATCGAAGACGCCGTCGTCGTAGGGCAGCGGGGGCGCCGGGGCATTGGCCTGCACCGCGACGAACGGCAGATGGCGCGCGCACCAGTCGACGCTGCGGCGATCGACGTCGCAGCCGGCCAGCTGCCAGCCGCGGTCCGCGGCCGGCCGCTCGAGATGGCGCAGCGTGCGACCGAGACCGCAGCCGAAGTCGAGCACCGCGCGGATCGGCGCGTCGGCCGGTTCGAGATGACGCAGCACGCTCGCCGCGCTGCGCCGGCCGACGCGCAGGTATTCCATCGCCCACGGCGTCAGCTGCACGGCGTCGAGCCAGGCGCGAGGCGGCAGCGGGCGGCGGCTGATCAGGCGCAGCGCGCGATCGTGGAGACGGCGACGGGCACGCCCGATCGGATCGCGCACCGCCGCCGGCACGGCGCGCCGATAGCGATCGCGCAGGTGCGCCCACGCCACCGCGCGGCTGCCATCGCGTGCATCGTTCACCGCTGAAACATCACCCATGAGAACCCTTTCTCAACATCGTTCGTAATGACATTGGGCACGGCGGACGCAGCCAGCACCCCCCGTGCGTGCAACAGCTGGCGTCAGCGTACTTCGACGCAGATCCGACAAGCCGTCGACGCGAC
>JBCCOR010000289.1:0-6462 GCA_039025295.1 Acidobacteriota bacterium | reverse complement strand
TCGGCGTCGGCATGCTGGTCGACAACGCGGTCGTGGTGATGGAGAACATCCACCGCCTCCAGGATCGCGGCGTCGACGCGGTCGAGGCCGCCCGCCGCGGCACGCGCCAGGTGGTGCTGGCGGTGATCGCGGCGACCGCGACCACGGTTTGCGTTTGGGCGTGGCTCTTCTTCCAGGGCCGCAGCCAGATGACGATCTACATGGGCCAGGTCGCGCTGACGATCTGCTCGGCGGTGGTCTGCTCGCTGATCATCTCGCTGACCTTCATTCCGCTGGCGACGGCGCGCTTCGTGCCGAGCCAGCCGTCGGCGCCGGGCTGGATCATGCGTCGACTGGTGCCGGCCTACCGCGCGGTGCTGCGCTGGACGCTGCGCCACCGCCTGGTAACGCTGATCGTGCTGCTGCTGCTCGCCTCGACCGCGGCGCTGCCGATCATCAAAATCGAGAAGAGCGGCGAGCCCAAGGAGCAGCAGCTCTTCGCCCAGGTGTTCTTCCGCTCGCAGGATCCGACCACCAAAGAGGCGATGGAGGCGCACGTCGTCAAGATGGAGAGCTGGGTCGAGGCCAATCGCGACACGCTCGACTTCGACAGCCTCTACTCGTGGTTCACCGAGCGCGGCATGGGCGTGGTGCGCCTCTACCTCAAGCCCGAGGACGCCACCGACGCCAAGGTCGCGGAGCTGACCGCGGCGATGCGCGCTGGCCTGCCGCCGATCGCCGGCCTGCGCTACGAATTCGGTCAGAACCGCTGGTGGAACCGCGGCAGCGGCAACCGGCGGATGGTGTCGGTGGCGCTGCACGGCGAGGATCCCGAATACCTGCAGCGCTTGGCGGCCGAGGTCGAGCCCGCGCTGCTCACGCTGCCCGACGCGATCGACGCCTTCGGCCGCGCGACCAACGGCCTCTACGAGGCGCAGGTGCGCATCGATCCCGAGCGCGCGCGCACGCTCGGCGTGTCGCCGCAGCAGGTCGCCGAAACCGTCAGCTTGACCTACCGCGGCCGCAATCTGCGCCGCTTCCAGCGCGACGCCACCGAGCTCGAGATGCTGGTCATGCTGCCCGAGGATCTGCAGCCCGGTCTGGCCTCGCTCGAGGATCTGCCGATCGCCCGCGATCTGCCGCTGCCGGGGGCGCTGCGGATCGATCCCAGCGACACGGTGCCGCTCGGCGCGGTCGCCGACGTTGCCGTCGCCCGGGCCGACGTCGAGATCCAGCGCGAGGATCGCCAGACGAGCGTCTGGCTGACGGTCGAGTTCGACAAGGACGCCCTCACCACCGACGAGGCGCGCGCGCGGGTGGCGACGTTCATGGACGCGCGCGACTTTCCCGAGGGCTACGGCTGGGGCTGGGGCCGCTGGGGCCGCGATCGCGACAACAACCTCGCCACCATGCTGATCGGCGTGGCGCTCTCGCTGGCGACGGTGATGCTGCTGATGGCGGCGCTCTTCGAGTCGTTCACCCAGCCGCTGGCGATCGTCATCACCCTGCCGCTGGCGTTCTTCGGCAGCTTCTGGGTGCTTTGGCTCGGCGGCTACGAGCTCGACATCGCGGCGTTCATGGGGGTGATCATCCTGATCGGCATTGTGGTCAACAACGGCATTGTGCTGGTCGACCGGGTCAATCAGCTGCGCGGTCAGGGCATGGCGCGGGAGACCGCGCTGCTGCAGGGCTGCGGCGATCGCCTGCGGCCGGTGATGATGACCGCGATCTCGACCATCGTCGGCCTGGCGCCGCTGGCCTACTCGGGCTTCACGGTGGCGATGGCGGTGGTCGACTCGCTGGCGGTGGCGGTGATCGGCGGCCTGGCGACGTCGACTCTCTTCACCCTGATCGGCCTGCCGGTGTGGTACGTCACGCTCGAGGATCTCGGCCAGGGCTTCCTGCGCGCCCTGCCGCGCCGGACGCCGGCGGCGCTGCCCGCGTCGTCGTCCTCGTCGGCCGCCGCCGGCGGCTGATCCGCCAGCGCTGGCGGCTGCGCCTCAGCCCGCGCGGGACGCCAGCTGGGCGTCGATGCGGGCGACGATGGCGATCAATCCGAGGCTCGCGGCCTCGCGCCGCAGCAGCGCCAGCTGTGCCTGCCGATCGCTCGTATCCGGCGCGTCGGCGTCGGCGAGTGCCAGATCGGTGAGTCGCACGTCGAAACGGATCAGCGCGTGCTCGGCGACCTCGGCGGTCAGCAGCGCACCGGTGATGCGCTGGCGGGCCTCGCGCGCCTTGCCTTGGGCGAGCAGAACGCGCGCGTGCAGCGCGTCGGCCTGGGCCTCGTGCGGGAAGCGATCGCCGCTGCTGAACAGCGCGGCCGCCTGCCGCGCCTGGCTGGCGGCCTGGTCGTAGGTGCCTTCGAGATACGCCAGCTGTGCCAGCACCAGGCGGCTGTCGGGCAGCGCGTCGCTGTCGCCGTGCACCGCGTGCTGGTTGAGCGCCCGCTCGGCGTAGCCGCGTCCGCGCGCCATCTCGCCCTGTGCGCCGAGCGCCTGCGCCAGGCCGAGCAGGGCCTCGGCGTGCAGCACGCGCGGCAGGCTGCGCTCGGCGTCGGCGAGCGTGCGGAAGACCGTCTCGGCGCCAGCGCTGTCGTTCTCCAGCAGGCGGCACCAGCCGTCGAGCAGGCTGTGGCGCAGGCGCTGTGGATGATCGCTGCGCAGGGCGTCGACGCGCGCCGCGGTTTCGGTGAGCTGCGCCCGCGCGCGCGTGACCGCGCCGCGGTCGAGCAGCACGCGCGTGCGCAGCAGCACGGCGCCGATCTCCCCCGACGCGTCCTCGCCGGCGCGGAAATGTCGCTCGGCCTCGGCCAGGCGCTCGTCGGCGAGCCGGAGATGGCCCTGCAGGCGCAGGATGTCGGCCATGCGCAGCAGGGTGGCACCGCGGCCGGCGTCGTGGCCGGCGCGGTCGTGGGCGTCGAGCGCCAAATCGTAGAGCGCGCGGGCGCGCGACAGGCGTCCTTGGCGGCGGCGCAGATCGCCGAGCTGGCCGAGCACAGCGGCGCGCGCGGCGTCGGCGCCGGCGTCGGCGTAGAGGCTCTGGGCGTCGGTCAGCACCGCCACGGCGCCGTCGAGATCGTCGAGGGCGGCGTCGGCGTGGCCGATCAGCCGGCGGGCGTCGCCGAGCAGGCGGGGTGCGTCGAAGGCTTCGAGCGCGTCGGCGGCTTTGTCGGCGGCGGTGCGGGTGCGGGCTGGATCGGCGTCGCGCCACGCGATGCGGGCGTCGGCCAGGTCGATCAGCGGGCTCGTGCCGCGCGGCGCCGGCAGGGCGCGCAGGGCCTCGAGCACGCCGCGCGCGTCGGCGCCGCGCTGCGATCGGCTGAGGGCGTCGGCGTAGGCCAGGCCGTCGCTCAGCCGATCGGGCATCATCACCCACACCTGGCGCCAGAGATCGGCGGCCTGGTCCCAGGCTTCGCGCAGCTGGGCGTCGCGCGCCCGCGCGCGCAGGCCGGCGGCGGTGTCGCCGCTCGCATGGCCGCCGTCGCTGGCGCGCAGGGCTCGCGCCTGCTCGGCGTGGCGCGCGGCGTCGCCCGGACGCCCGAGCTGCTGCCACAGCTGGGCCAGGGCTTCGTGGATCTCGGCGACCTCGGGGGCGTGTTCGACCGCCCGTTCGAGATGGTCGCGGGCGTCGGACAGCCGGCCGCGGACAAGCGCGTCGACGCCGGCGCTGTGGTCGAGCTGGGCCTCGAGCGAGGCGCGGTCGAGCGCGGAGGCGCGGTCGACCGCGGGGCTCTCGGGCAGGCGGAGCTGACGGCGCAGGCTGTCGGCGGTCTGCGCGATGACCGCCCCGGGCGCTGCCGCCGGACCGCGCGTCGTGACGGTGACGGTCTCGCCGTCGAGGGTGCGCAGCAGATGGATTTCGAGATGCAGCTCCGGCCCCGGCGGCACGGTCGTCAGGCTGTCGCCCGCCGGCGCGTCGTTCGCGCGGGTTTCGGCGGTCGGCGCGTCGTCCGCGGCGGCGCGATCCGCGGGCGGGCGCAGCGCGTAGCGGCCGTCGATGATCCAGTCGGCGCCGAGCAGATCGCGCGCGTGCTGGCGGGCGCGGGCGAGCGCGTCGGCGTCGCGGGCGTTCGGCCAGGCGATCGGGCGCGACGCGGCGGTCGGCATGCCGCGGGCGAGCAGATCGCGGCGCAGCTGGACGGTGAGGAAGGTACGCAGACGCGGATCGGTGACCGGCGCGACCACCGCGCCGTCGTCGTCGCGCGCGGGCGCCGGGCGAAAGTCGAGCACGGCGATCAGATCGCGCGCATCGCGTGCCGCGGTGATCTGCGCCGCGTCCCCGCCGGTGACGGCGACGCTGCTGAAGCGCGTGCGCAGCTGCAGGCCGACGGCGGCGACGGCCAGCGCCAGCGCCAAAACGATCGCCAGTGAGCGCCGGCGCAGGCGCCGGCGGGGCGGCAGCGACGCCGGCGCCGGGCCGATCCACGACGGCTGCATCTTGCCGGTGCCGGTCAGATGGCTGAGCGCGACCACCAGCGCGCCGGTGTCGTCGTAGCGCGCATCGGGTTCCTTCGCCAGACAGCGCGTGATCAGCCGCTCGAGCGCGGGCGGATAGCCGACGCCGGAGTCGCGCAGCGGCGGCGGCGGCTCTTTGGCGACCGCCATCACGGTGTCGACCAGCGTGTCGCGGGCGAACGGATGATGGCCGACGAGCATTTCGTAGAGCACGCAGCCGAGCGCGAAGATGTCGCTGCGGCGATCGGCGCGGCCGCCGTTGAGCTGCTCGGGCGCCATGTAGGCGAGCGTGCCGACGACCGCGCCGGTTTCGCCCGAGATCGGTCCGGTGGCGGCGTCGTCCTCGGCCGGCAGGTCGATGCGGGTGTTCACACGGGCGACACCGAAGTCGAGGATTTTGACCTGGCCGTCCTGGGTGATGAAGATGTTGGCGGGCTTGATGTCGCGGTGGACGATGCCTTTCTTGTGCGCCGCCGACAGGCCGCGCGCGATCGCCAGACCGATGTCGACCACTTCCCACCACGACCGCCGCCGCCGGCTGCGCAGCCGATCGCGCAGGGTCTCGCCCTCGAGCAGTTCGGTGATCGCGTAGGGAATCCGCTCGTGCGTCCCGATGTCGTAGAGCGTCAGGATGTTGGGATGCGAGAGCGCCGCGACCGCCTTGGCCTCGCGCTCGAAGCGCAGCAGCGCCTGGCGGTCGTGCGCCAGGCGGTTGGGCAACACCTTGATCGCGATCTCGCGGCCCAGCCGGGTGTCGACGCCGCGGTAGACTTCGCCCATGCCGCCCTGGCCGAGCGGTTCGACGATGCGGTACGGCCCGAGCTCGTCGCCCGCTGCGAGGGTGGCCGCGGTGGCGCCACCGAAGGTGCGCGCGCTGCGCCCGCTGTCCGGGCGGCGCGCGTCGGTGCCGTCCGAACCGCCGTCGCGACGGGCGAAGGAGCGTCGTGAAGTGCCTGGAGCCATGCGTGTTGAAAGATCCGTTCGTGGTGCGCGCGGGTGACGTCGACGCGCGTGCGAGGAACAAAACGCGTAAGGTACGGAAATCTGATCGCTCTAGGCTACCAGAATGCCCGGACGCGAACGCCCTCGGGCCGTCTCACGGCGATCCATCCCTTTCGACCGACCTTGGAGGTCCAGTCCCGATGACCGACGAAACGCCCGCCCTGCCCGACGACCAGCTGCAGATCGTGCTCGCCGCGCGCCCGGTCGGCGTGCCGCAGGCGTCCGACTTCCGCGCCGTGCGCGGCCCGGTGCCGACGCCCGCCGACGGTGAGGTGCTGGTGCGCAGCGCCTACCTCTCGCTCGATCCGGCGATGCGCGGCTGGATGACCGATCGCAAGTCGTATCTGCCGCCGGTGCCGCTCGACGGCGTGATGCGCGGTCTGGTGCTGGGCGAGGTGGTGGCCTCGCGCGACGATCGCTTCGCCGTCGGCGACGCGGTTTCGGGCGTCGTCGGCTGGCAGGAGTACGGCGTGCTGCCCGGCGATCAGCTCGATCGCGTGCCGGGCGGCGTGCGTCCCGAGGAGGCGATGGGACCGCTGGGCATGACCGGCCTGACGGCGTACTTCGGCCTGTTCGACGTCGGCGCGCCGAAGGCCGGCGAGACCGTGCTGGTCTCGGCCGCGGCCGGCGCGGTCGGCTCGATCGTCGGCCAGCTGGCCAAGATCCACGGCTGTCGGGTGGTCGGCACCGCCGGCAGCGACGCCAAGTGCGCTTGGCTGGTCGACGAGCTCGGCTTCGACGCGGCGGTCAACTACCGCGACGCCGACGGCACGGCGAAGGGCGTCGACGGTCTCCAGACCGAGCTCAACGCCGCCTGCCCGAAGGGCGTCGACGTCTACTTCGACAACGTGGGCGGCGATCTGCTCGACGCCGCGCTGCGCTTGCTGCGGCGTCGCGGCCGCCTCGGCGTTGTACTGCGCGATCGCGCCGCACAGCACGATGCGGCCGCGACGCCGCAGCATGCGCAGCGCGGCGTCGAGCAGATCGCCGCCGACGTTGTCGAAGTAGACGTCGACGCCCTTCGGGC
>JBCCOR010000288.1:0-6470 GCA_039025295.1 Acidobacteriota bacterium | reverse complement strand
GGCGCGCTGATCGACGCCGACACCGGCGCGATGCTCGATCCGCTCGATCCCGCCCTGTGGCGCCAGCGCGGCTGGGGGCTGGCCGATCCCGACGAGCTGCCGGTGCTGCGCACGCTCCTGCCCGATCTCGACGACGACGCCCGACGGGCGGCGGCCGTACAACATCAGGAGCGCCTGCTGCACCGGGCGGCGCGCCTGCACGACGTGCTCGACCGGCCGGCGCAGGCGCCCGACGGCACGACGCTCTATTTGGTTGCCGGCGACGCCGTCGACACGCCACGCGCGCTCGCCGTCGATGGCGACGGTCGGCTGCGGCCGGCCGGCACCGGGCCGGGCGACGGCACCGTGCTGCGCAGCAGCGCGCTGCTCGACGAGCGCCTCGACGGGCGCTGGTCGGCGCACTTGCGCTCACCGATCCGCTGGCGGCAGGTGACGTTTTTGTTCAGTGACCATCTCGGCCTGACCACCGATCCGGCGTTCACCGACAACGTGCTCTATCTGCTGTTGGAAGATCCGCGCTGATCCCGGCGGCGAAGGCCCTGGCGGGAACCGAACTTCCTGCAACCTCGTTCCACGCGGTGCGTACCTGCATACGACCCGCATCCCCGCGGGCTTTGTGCGCATCCCCACCCGCCCGCACGCTGCGATTCCGACGATCCCCATCGCGGACGCGTCGACCCCGAGGAGAATTCATGTCATCCGTTCCATCCCCTCGTTTCTCCGCTCCGGCGCGCCAGCGCGTGCGCTGGGCGAACGTGCTCGCCGCGCTCGCGCTCCTCGTCGCCGGGCTCGGCCTGAGCGCGTGCGGCGGTTCGTCGGATGCCCGCACCCGCGACGCCAACGCCCGGCCCGCCGCGCAGCAGGCCGGCGGCGACGGCGCGCCCGCCCGCCGGGGCGCGCAGCAGGCCGAGGGCGTCCTGGTGCGCGTGATGCCGATCGTGCAGGATGAGATGACCGCGCTCTACACCACCAGCGCGACGCTGCGCGCCGCCCAGCGCGCAACCGTCACCACCCGGACGCGCGGCGTGCTGCGCGCGCTCGAGGTCGAGGAGGGCGACAGCGTGCGCGAGGGCGACGTCCTCGCCGCGCTCGAGAACGAAGAGCAGACCATCGCCTTCGCGCGCACCCGCGACGCGCTCGATCTGGCGCAGGCGGAGTTCCAGCGCACCGAGCGCCTCTATCAGCAGGAGCTGATCAGCCGCGACGCCTTCGACACCGTGCAGCGCACCCTGCGCGAGGCCGAGCACGCCGCCGAGTTGGCCGCGCTCGAGCTCTCGCGCACCACGATTCGCGCGCCGTTCGCGGGCGTCGTCCTGACCCGCCATCTCGACGTCGGCAACACCGTCGCCGACGGCACCGCGGTCTACGACCTCGCCGACAACCGCAATCTGCTCGCCGACGTCAACGTGCCCGAGCGCCACATCGCCACGCTGCGCGCCGATCAGGTCGTGCGGCTGACGGTCGACGCGACCGAGCGGGTGGTCGATGCGCGCATCGCCCGGCTGGCGCCGGCGGTCGATCCCGAGACCGGCACGGTCAAGGTGACGGTCGAGGTGCCTGCCAACGCCGGTCTGCGGCCGGGTTCGTTCGTGCGCGTCGCGATCGTCACCGACGTCCATCCCGAGGCGCTGGTCATACCGCGCAGCGCGCTCGTCGCCGAGGGTCGGCGCTGGACGCTCTACCGCGTGAGCGCCGACGGCACCCAGGCCGAGCAGCTCGAGGTCACCCTCGGCTTCGAGGACGGGGCGCGGGTCGAGATCATGCCCGAAGCGGTTTACGGCCAGCAGCTGGCGATCGGCGAGCGCGTGGTGACCGCTGGCGCGGGCTCGCTCAGCGACGGCGCCGCGATCCAGATCGACGCCGACGCCGACGCGCCGACCGACGCGGTCGCCGACGATGCGGCGGCTGAGACCGCGGCAGCCGCCCAGAGCTGATCGATGGCGATTCCCGCACGCGCCGTGCGCCGGCCGGTGACGGTGCTGATGGCCGTCCTGGCGGTGACCATTTTCGGTCTGCTCTCGGCCGGCCGCCTGGCGGTCGATCTGCTGCCCGACATCGCCTATCCGACCGTCACCGTCCAAACCGACAACGAGGACGCCGCGCCGCTCTCGATCGAGCAGTTCGTGACCCGGCCGATCGAGGAGGCGGTGGGCGTGATTCCGGGCGTGCGCGAGATGCGTTCGGTGTCGCGCGCCGGCTTCTCGGAGGTGATCCTCGAATTCGACTGGGATCAGCGCATGGACTTCGCCGCCCTCGAGGTGCGCGAAAAGCTCGGCGCGGTGCGCCTGGCGCAGGACGCCGACGTGCCGCGCGTCCTGCGCTTCGATCCGTCGCTCGATCCGATCGTGCGCCTGGCCTTCGCCAGCGATTCGCGCCCGCTCGGCGAGCTGCGCCAGCTGGCTGAGCGCTGGCTCAAGCCGCAGTTCGAGGGCGTTCTGGGCGTGGCCTCGGCGCGGGTGCGCGGCGGCCTCGATCCCGAGGTCGTGGTCGAGGCCGACGAGGATCGCCTGGCCGCCCTCGGCCTGACCCTGGCCGATCTCGCCACCGCGCTCGAGGCCGAGAACGTCAACATGCCCGGCGGCACGCTGCGCGACTTCAACGCCCTCTACCTGGTGCGCACGCTGCACGAATTCGACGATCTCGAGCAGCTGCGGCGGACGGTCGTGCGCGCCTCCGACGAAGGCCGCGTGCGGGTCGAGGACGTCGCCCGGGTGTTCCGCGGCCATCGCGATCGCGAGGAGATCGCCCGCCTCGGCGGCCGCGAGGTGGTCGAGCTGGCGCTCTACCGCGAGGGCTCGGCCAACACTGTGCAGGTCGCCGAATCGATCCGCGAGGCGCTCGACGAGCTGCGCGGCGATATGTCCGACGATCTCGCGCTGAGCATCCTCAGCGACCAGAGCGGCTATATCGAGGACGCCGTCGACCAGGTCAAGTCGGCGGCGTGGATCGGCGGCCTGCTGGCCGTGCTGGTGCTCTTCTTCTTCCTGCGCGATCTGCCGTCGACGGTGATCATCGCGCTCGCGATCCCGGTGTCGGTGGCGGCGACCTTCCTGCCGATGCATCAATTCGGCGTGAGCGTGAACATCATGTCGCTCGGCGGCTTGGCGCTCGGCGTCGGCATGCTGGTCGACTCGGCGATCGTGGTGCTCGAGGCGATCGCGCGCCATCGCCAGGCGGGCGCCGATCGCCAGACCGCCGCCATCCGCGGCGCGAGCGAGGTTTCGGGCGCGGTGACCGCGTCGATCCTGACCACGGTCTGCGTCTTCCTGCCGATCGTCTTCGTCCAGGGCATCGCCGGCCAGCTCTTCCGCGATCAGGCGCTGACCGTCTGCTTCTCGCTGCTGGCCTCGCTGCTGGTCGCGCTGACGCTAATCCCGGCGCTGGCGGCCTTCGACCCGTCGCGCAGCCGGGCCGCGTTCTCGATGGCGTCGCTGCCGGACGAAGACGACGACGGCAGCGATGGCGGCGACGGCCGCGCGAACGATGAGCCGCTGCCGCCGTGGACGCTCAAGTTCGGGCCGCTCTGCCTGCTGCCGATCGGCGACGGCCGCGGTATCAAGAGCAAGGTGCTGACCGCGCTCTTCCTGCCGCTGCGCCTGCCGCTCCTGGTCGCGATGCTCGCGCTGCTGCTGGTCGGACGCCTGGTCGGCCGACTCTTCTTCCTCGCGCTGTCGCCGCTGACCTGGCTGGTCGAAGGCGTGCAGCGGGCCTATCCCGGCGTGCTGCGGCGGGCGCTGGCACTGCGCTGGCTCGTGGTGCTGGTGACGATCGTGCTCTTCGCCGGCTCGATGTGGCTGATGGCGGGACTCGGCACGCAGCTGGTGCCCGATCTCTCGCAGGGGCAGTTCGCGTTCCAGCTGCGCCTGCCCGAGGGCACGCCGCTCGCCACCACCGACGACGCGGTGTCGCGCATCGAGGCGCAGTTGCTCGACGACGATCGCTTCGCGCGCGTGTTCTCGGCGGTCGGCAGCCTGCCTTCAACCGCGTCGGGCCAGCGCACGCTGGGCGAGAACCTGGCGCAGATCGACTTCGTTTTGCCCGACGCCGCCGACGCCGCGACCCAGCAGGCGGCGGTCGAGTGGGTGCGCGGGGTGCTGGCGCAGTTCCCGCGCATCGAGGCCGAGCTGCTCAATCCGTCGGTGATCAGCACCCAGGCGCCGGTGGCGGTGCGGGTCTACGCCGACGATCTCGATCAGCTTGCCGATGCCGCCGAACGCGTCGTCGCGCTGCTCGGTGGCATCGACGGCGTCGCCGATCTGACCACCACGGTCGAGCCGGGCAGCCCGGAGGTGCGCATCGATCTCGATCGCGACCGCGCGTCGTCGCTCGGCCTGCGCGTCGCCGACGTCGGCAGCGCGCTGCGCACCAAGATCCGCGGCGACATCATCGGCCAGTTCCGCGAGGGCGAGGAGCGCATCGACATCCGCCTGCGCGCGGCCGAGACCTTCCGCGCCCAGGCGTCGCAGATCGACGACCTGCGCCTGCGGGTTGCCGCCCAGGACGGCGACGAGATGACGATTCCGGTGTCCGCGATCGCCGACGTCGTGATAGGCCGCGGGGCGGCGGCGGGCAACCCCGCCGACGGCGCGCGCATGGCCGAGATCCGCGCCAAGCTCGACGGCACGGTCGCGCTCGGCAGCGTGCTCGACGCCACCCGCGGTGCGATCACGACGCTCGAGCTGCCCGAGAACGCGCAGATCGAGATGGCCGGCCAGGACGCCGAGCTGCGCACCTCGCTGCGCAGCCTGCAGCTGGCGGTGGTGCTGGCGATCTTCCTGGTCTACGTGGTGATGGCGTCGCAGTTCGAATCACTGCGCCAGCCGCTGATCATCCTGGTGGCGGTGCCGCTGGCGCTGGTCGGCGTCGCTGCGGCGCTGATGGTGACCGGCGACGCGATCAGCGTGCTGGTGCTGATCGGCGCGGTGATGCTCGCCGGCATCGTGGTCAACAACGCGATCGTGCTGGTCGACGCCTTCAACCGCCGCCATCGCGAGGAGGGCGCGGCGCTCGACGAGGCGCTGATCGGCGCCGGCCAGGAGCGCCTGCGGCCGATTCTGATGACCACGACGACGACCGTGTTGGCGCTGCTGCCGATGGCCCTCGGCCTCGGCGCCGGCGACGAGCTGCGCGCGCCGCTCGCGGTCACCGTCATCGGCGGCCTGAGCGCCGCCACCGTGCTGACCCTGATCGTCATTCCGTGCCTCGTCCGCATCGTTGGCGGCGCGGTGCCAAAGGCGGTCGAAGCGATCGCCTTCGACGGCGACGGCGACGGTCTGCACACCGACATCATTCCCCTGACCGGCGCGTCTGCCGCGCATCCGCCGAGGTGATCCATGCGCTTTCTCGCCGATCTTCCCCAGGACCGTCCCGTCGCCACCATCATGCTGTTGATCAGCCTGATGGTGCTCGGCTTCGTGGCGATTTTCCAGCTGCCGCTCGACTTCATGCCGACCGTCGAACGGCCGATGGTGCAGGCGTTCGTCAACTACCCGGGCAGCCAGCCGCTCGAGAACCTGCGCCAGATCGTCGAGCCGCTCGAGGAGGAGATGGCGACGGTCTCGCAGGTCGACTCGATGTACTCCCAGGCCCAGCCGGGTACGGCGTTCGTCGAGGCCCGCTTCGACTGGGACGTCGATCTCGACGTCAAGAAGATCGAGGTGCGCGAGGCGGTCGATCGGGCGATTCCCAACCTGCCGACCGACGTCACTGAGGTCATCGTCCAGACCTTCCAGACCGGTCCGGGCGACGGCGCGATGATCGAGGCGCGGATCGCCGCCAAGCGCGATCTGTCGCAGGATTGGTCGCTGCTCGAGCAGCGCATCCGCCGGCCGCTCGAGCGCATCCGCGGCATCGCCAAGGTCGATCTCGGCGGCGTGTCGCCGCAGCAGGTCCGGATCGAGATCGATCCGGACGCGCTGCGCCGCCACGGCGTGACCCCGGCCGAGGTCGTGCGCACCATGTCGGCGGCGCATCTCGATCTCGACGCCGGCGCGCTGCGCAGCGACGTGCTGCGCTACGACGTGCGCACCCGCGGCCGCTTCACCGATCTCGCCGAGATCCGCGCCCTGCCCCTCGGCCGCGACGACGGCCTGCGCCTGGGCGACGTTGCTGCGGTCGAGATCCGCGAGCCGTTCGTCGACTTCGGCCGCCGGCTCGACGGCTCGTTCGCGATCAGCCTGCAGGTGTTCAAGGAGCCCAGCGCCAACACGGTCGAAGCGGCCGACGCGGTGATGGCGCGCATCGCTGAGATTCAGCAGGATCCGCAGCTCAAGGGCATCGACGTGCTGGTGTGGAACAACGCCGGCGTCGAGATCCGGCGCGCCCTGGCCGGCCTGCGCGACGCCGGCATCTTCGGCGGCTTGCTGGTGGTGTGCGTGCTCTTCGCCTTCCTGCGCCGCGCGCGCACGACGATGGTGGTCGCGGTCGCGATTCCGTTCTCGCTGCTCGTCACCTGCGGCGTGATGTTCATG
>JBCCOR010000287.1:0-6510 GCA_039025295.1 Acidobacteriota bacterium | reverse complement strand
TCTTGCCCAGGGGCACGCGCCACTGCGCCGCCAGCCCGTCGAGATCGCGCGGCCAGGCGTCGGCGTCGGCGATCACATGCCCGGTCCGCAGGGGGCCGCGCCACTGGGTCCACTGCGGTACACCATCGTCGGCAGCGGTCTGATTCTCTGGTACGGTTGGGGCCGCGGCGCGCGCATCCTGTGCGGCTTGCTGGTCGTCGGCGGCCCAGACGGGCGCGACGGCGGCAAGCCAGAGCACACCGATCAGCGCGCTTCGCACCGCGACGCGCCCCGGGCGCCGTGCGGTCGTTGAAACACTTGCGGATGACGTGATGGTTGATGGCATAGTGGATCACCTCGGATACGCGGCCCGCAGCGGCTGCGGCACAGGCTGGGCGAGCGTTGATGTGCAGACGAACCTCTTGATGCTACAAGGCTCGACAAAACTTCTACAGAACAGGTTCGTCCGGTAGTCCCGCATGGATGTCGATCCGCCCACCGGTCAGGCCCAGCTACAGCTCTTCGCGTCTGCGCTCGAAGCGATCCACGAAAGCGTGGTGATCACCGACGCCGATCTCGAATCGCCCGGCCCGCGCATTCTCTACGCCAACGCCGCGTTTCAGCGCATGACCGGCTACAGCCTCGACGCGCTGCGCGGCAAGAGCCCGCGCATTCTGCAGGGACCGCGCACCGACCGGCGCATGCTGACCGCGCTGCGGCGGGCGCTCGCGCTCGGCCTGTCGTTCACCGGCGAAACCACCAACTACCGCCAAGACGGTGGCGCCTACCGCGTCCAGTGGACGATCGAGCCGATCCGCGACGACGCCGGCACGGTCACCAACTTCATCGCGATCCAGCGCGACGTGACCGAGACGCGGGCGCAGGAGCGCTCGCTCTACCGCCTGGCCGAAGCGCTCGAGCACGTGCCGACGACGGTGGTGATCTTCGACTATCGTGGACGCATCTTGACCGTCAATCGCGCGTTCGAGGGACTGACCGGCATCGCCCGCCCCCGCGCCGAGGGCGCCACCGTGCGAACCCTGGAGCTGCTGCCGAGCGATCTGCGCATCGCACGTCGCGCACGCCGCGCGCTGGCGCAGCAGGGGCACTGGCAGGGCACGTACGAATGCCTGCGACGCGGCCGTGCGATCGTCGAGGAGATTGCGATCTGGCGCGTGCCGGGCATGTCGGCCGAGGACGTCTGCTACATCGCGCTGGTGCAGGACGTCACCGAGCGTCGCCAGCTCGAAGCGGTCGCGCAGTCGGTGCGCAGCGCCGAGACCGTCGCCAATCTGCTTTCGGAGCTGCGCCACGAGCTGGGCAATCCGATCAACTCGATCAAGGCCGCGCTGACCGTCGTCCATCGCGGCGCCAAGACCCTGCCGCCCGAGAAGACCGATCGCTATTTGCAGGCGGTGCTGAAAGAGATCACCCGCATCGAGCGCCTGCTCGACTCGATGCGCCGCATCAGCGTCCGTCGCCGGCTGCATCCGACACGGGTGGCGCTGCAGCCCTTTCTCGAGGACATGCTCGAGCTGCACGGCCTCGAGATTCGCAAAGACGGCATCGAGCTGGCGCTCGACGTCGGCGCCGGACTCGACGTGCTCGCCGACGAGTCGGCCCTGCGCCAGGTGATGATCAATCTGCTGCGCAACGCGCATCAGGCGGTGCGGCCGGTCGCCGGGCCGCGCATCCGCATCGACGCGCAGCGCATCAGCAACCTCGTGCGCATCCAGGTGATCGACAACGGCATCGGCATCGCGCCGATGCAGAAAGAGCGCATCTTCGAACCGTTCTTCAGCTCGAAGTCCAACGGCGACGGCCTGGGGCTGCCGATCAGCCGGCAGCTGCTGGCGCAGATGAGCGGCACGATCGACATCGAGAGCAAGTCCGGACGCGGAACGACCGTCCAGATCACGCTGCAGATCAACGCCGATCCGATCGACGCCGAGTCCGGCACGCGCGACGATCGTTCGCTGCCCCGCTTCTGAGCGCGTCGCCGCCGGTGCGTTCTTTCCCGCCATGACCGAACTGCGGCTCTTGCTGGTCGAGGACGATCCGCTCTTCGCCCAGCTGGTCAGCGACCATCTGCGCGGCGACGGCATCGCCGTGACCATCGCCGCCGATCTCGCCACGGCCCGACGCGCGATCGCCCAGACGGTGTTCGACGTGCTGGTGCTCGACAACCATCTCCCCGACGGCCACGGCCTCGAACTGCTCGACGACCTGGCGCCCGACGGCCCGCGCGCGCTGATGGTGACCGCGCGCCCGGCGATCGACAACGCGATCGAGGCGCTGCGGCGCGGGATCGAGGACTACCTGACCAAGCCGGTCGATCTCGAGCAGCTGCGCCTCGCCGTGCTGCGCGGCGTGCGCCATCGGCGCCTCGAGCGACTCGATGCTGCGCGCCGGCGGTCGTCGCCGAGCGCCGACGATCTCGAGCGCGATCTGATCGGCGACGCGCTCGAGCCGCTGCGGCGCACGATCGTGCGGGTGGCGCCCGCGCCTGCGCCGGTGCTGATCCAGGGCGAGACCGGCACCGGCAAGAGCCTGCTGGCGCGTCTGGTACACGCCCACAGCGGGCGCGACGGCGCGTTTCTCAAGCTCAACTGCGGGGCGCTGCCGCGCGAGCTGATCGAAGCCGAGCTCTTCGGCACCGAGCGCGGCGCCTTCACCGGCGCGACCACGCGCCCGGGACTGTTCGAGCTGGCGCACGGCGGCACGCTCTTTCTCGACGAGATCGCCGAGCTCGAGCCGGGCGCGCAGGCCAAGCTGCTCGGCGTGCTCGACGACGGCTGCGTGCGCCGGATCGGCTCGGGGCGCGAGCGCCGGGTCGACGTGCGCATCGTGGCGGCGACCCACGTCGATCTCGAGACGCGCATCGACGCCGGCGACGCACGCTTCCGCGCCGATCTCTTCTACCGGCTCGGCGTGGTGCGGCTGACCGTGCCGCCGCTGCGCGCGCGTCTGGGTGATCTCGCCGCGCTCATGCAGCATCTGCTCGCGACGTCGGCGTCGGCTCGCAGCGCCGACGGCAGCCCGGCCCTGGCGCCTGATCAGCTGCTGCGCCTGCGCGCGTATCCGTGGCCGGGCAACGTGCGCGAGCTGCGCAACGTGCTCGACCGCGCCCTGCTGCTCCACGAGCCGACCGTGCTGCGCCCGGCCGATCTGCTCGGTCCGGAGATCGTGGTGCCGGCGCCGACCGACGTCGGCGACGGATCGCCGCCCGCACCATCGGCGTCGTCCGAGCCGCTTCTCACCCTGGCCGAGATCGAGCAACGCCACATCCTGCGCGCCCTCGAACGCTGCGACGGGCAGCGCCAGCGCACGGCCGATGCCCTCGGCATCGGCGTGGCGACGCTGCGGCGCAAGCTGCGCGCCTACGGCGTCCCGCCACAATGATCGATCGATCCGGTGATCGATCAAAATGAGCGCTCGCCCTGATCGGCCTCGGCGGCACCGCGCGCGCTAAGCGTTCCAAGCCGCCGAAAATCCGGGATCGATCTGGGCAGATCGATCTGGCATCCTTCCTGCTTAGGGAAAGAAGCGTGAGCGACATGGCCCCCAAGCAAGTTTTGATCGTCGACGACGAGCCGCTGTTTCGCGACAGCGTGGCCGAAGAGCTCGGCCAGCGCATCGAGCGACTGCGACCGCTGACCGCGGCCGACGGCCAAGAGGCCACCCAGCATCTCGCCTCGGAGCCGATCGACCTCGTGATCACCGATCTGCGCATGCCGCGCATGGACGGTTTCGATCTGCTGAGCCATATGGTCAGTCAGGGCTCGATGGTGCCGATCATCGTGCTGACCGCCTACGGCACGCCCGAGATCAAACAGCGGGTGTTCGAGCTCGGCGGCCTGCACTATCTCGAGAAGCCGATCGATCTCGACGAGCTGTGCGATCTCGTGCAGCAGCTGATCACCGACCGTACGCATCTTCAGGGCATCACGCTGCAGGGCTTCGTCCAGCTGCTGCAGATGGAGCAAAAGACCGGTTCGCTGCGGGTGCAGTGCGACGACCGCATCGGCACCCTGGTGTTCATCGACGGGCGCCTGATCGACGCGCGCCACGGCCGGATGGTCGGCGAGCACGCCGCGCTGGAGATTCTGGCCTGGCAGGAAACGGCGCTCGAGATGCTGCCCCACATCGAAGACGCGACGCCGCGGATCGACATCAGCCTGTCGGAACTGCTGCTGGAGGCCGCGCGCCTGCAGGACGAGCGGGCGCTGCCCGCGGGCATCGAAGACGCGCTCGACGACGCGTTCGACGCAAGCATCCACGTCGAGGCCGATCCGGATGCGGCCCCGACGACGGCGAATCCCGCCGACGAAACTTCTTCATCCGACCCTGCTTCGTCCGACATGCCTTTGTCTGACACTTTACCCACGAGCCATAACACGGAGGACGTACCCATGGCTGACGTCAAAGAAGCACTGGAAACCGCAATGGACATCGACGGCGCCATCGGCGTCGCACTCGTCGACTTCGAGAGCGGCCTCGCCCTGGGCAGCCTGGGCGGCGGCAGCAAGCTCAACATCGAGGTGGCGGCCGCCGGCAACACCGAGGTGGTGCGCGCCAAGATGAAGGTGATGCGCGATCTCGGCCTGGGGGGCAGCGGCATCGAGGACATGCTGATCACGCTCGCGGATCAGTACCATCTGATCCGCCCGCTGCAGAAGTCGCCCAAGCTCTTCCTCTACCTCGCCACCGAGCGCGGCAAGTCGAACCTGGCGATGGCCCGCCACCGCCTGGGCGATATCGAGCAGAAGCTCGAGGTCTGATCTTCCGGTCTTTCCGATCTGGCACAGCTGCCTTGCGAACATCCGCGCTGCCCGACACGACGGGCGGCGCGGATGTTGTTGTTTGGGGCGCGCGCGAAACGGGTCAGGGCTGCGGCTTTCGGACGGCTCAGGACGGCCCGTCGACGATCTCGAGGGTCATGCCGATCGCGCGCAGGCGCTCGGCGAGCCGCGCGCCCATCGCCGCGGCCGGGGTCAGCACGCCGCCGCCGGAGGGCAGCTGATCGCGGTCGGCGACCAGGCAGAGCGCCGACTCGGCGGCCATGCGCGCGGTTTCGCCGTAGCCGGGATCGCCGCCCGCGACCTCGGCGATCGCGCGTCGCACGGTATGCGTCCGGGTCTCGACCGCGTAGCGGCCGCGAAAGCGCCCGCGCGCGCGCCGATCGGCGTCCGGACCGCTGCCGGGCTGGGGCAGCTGCCGCCGCAGCAGCGCGCGCGTCGGCGGCAGCTGGGCCGCGGCGATCGCCATCGCGACCGCCGCCGAGCCAATCATCAGCCGCGGCAGGCCGCGCGCCGCGGCGTAGTGGCCGTAGGTGAAGTCGGGGCCGTACGACGGCAAGAGCGCCGCGCTGCGCAGCACGATCTGCGGATCGATGGTCGGCAGCGGCACGACCCAGGCGCCGCCGTCGGCGCGGGCGTTGCGATCGCGCGCCAGGCGCGGCGATTCGAGCCGCTGGCGGCGATCGGCGCGGCGCGGCAGCGGCAGGCCGCGCATCGAGCGCATCAGCGCGCGCGGGCCGGCGATGGCTTCGAACGCCGAGCCCAGCGTGCCGCCCGACAGGCCGCCTTTGCCCTGTACGTAGCCGCGCGCGCGCAGCGGCGCATCCTGGCTGCCGCCGAGCGCCTCGACCGCCAGCCACACGCCGAGATCGTGCGGCACGCTGTCGAAGCCGCAGCACGGCACGAGCCGCAGATCGCGGGCGCGCGCGTCGGCGTCGAAGCGGCGGATCAGGGTGCGGACGTAGGCCGGCTCGCCGGTGATGTCGAGATAGTCGGTGCCGCTGGCGACGCACGCCTCGGCGACCGGCAGGCCCAGGCGGTCGTAGGGGCCGACCGTGGTCAGGAGCGCGCGGCCACGGGCGGTGAGATCGCGCAGCGTGCGCGGCCGCGCGACGTCGGCGACCGCCACGTCGACCGGCGGCGAGACCGCGTCGGGCGCGTCGGCGAGCTGCTGCGCCAGCCGCTCGAGGGCGTCGCGCCGGCGGCCGGCGATCAGCCAGCGCGTGTCCGCAGCGCGCTGCGCGAGATGGTGGGCGATCAGGCCGCCGGTGAAGCCGGTGGCGCCGTAGAGGATCAGGTCGACGTCGCGTGCCATGGCGCGGAGCTTAGCAGCCGCCGGGCTCAGAGATAGCCGAGCGCGCGCAGGCCGGCCTCGGTCTCTTCGTCGAGCGTGACCTCGGCCGCGGCGGCTGCGCGGCGGCGCTGCGCGAGGGCGGCGAGATGCTGCGCCAGCGCCTGCGCCCGCACGGCGCGCGCGGCGGCGAGATCGCTGTGTTCACCCGGATCGCGGGCGAGATCGAAGAGCCGGATGCGCGGCGCGCCGAGCAGATCGGCCTCGGCCTCGAGCAGCTTCCAGTCGCCGTCGCGCAGCGACCGCAGCCGATAGCGATCGACGTCGAGATGCGCGCTGGCGATGACCGCGTCGGGCGCCGCGCCGCGCGCGAACGGCCACAGGCTGCGGCCGTCGAGGGGCGGCAGCCGGGCGAATGCGTCGGCGTCGGGCGCGGGTGCG
>JBCCOR010000286.1:0-6551 GCA_039025295.1 Acidobacteriota bacterium | reverse complement strand
GTCGTCGACGATCAGCAGGCGGGGTTTCACGTCGGTTCGGTCTCCACGGGCGGTGACGAAGGCAGAACAGGAGAGAGCCCAGGTGCGGCGGGCGGCGGGGTCGGGAAGTTGCCGGTGGCGTCGAGCAGCACGTCGCGTTCGGCGTCTCCGGGATCGATCGGATCTCGCTGGGGCGGATCGTGCGGCAGGTCGATGGTGATGGTGGTGCCGCGGCTGGGCGCGCTCTCGACGCGGATGGCGCCACCGTGCTCCTCGACGATCCGGTAGACGATCGCCATGCCGATGCCCATGCCGCGATCGAAGAACGATTTGAACGGCTGGAAGAGCATCGCGCGCTCTTCCTCGGTCATGCCGACGCCGGTGTCGCGAAAGCTGAGCGCGTAGCGGTCGTTGTGCCGGGCGCCAGCGACCTCGAGCGTGCCGCCGTCGGGCATCGCCTTGAGTGCATTGCGCGCGAGGTTCCAGAACAGCTGGCCGATCTGGTCGGGATCGGCGCTGATCTGGGCGTCAGGCGGCTCGAAGCGGGTGGTGAGCGTGTGGTCGGGTCGCACCTCGTGGCTGCTGCGCAGGAGCGCGATCTCCTCGTCGAGCATTTTGCCGATGTCGAAGGTCACCGAGCGGCGTGCGCGCGGGCGGGCGAACTGCAGGAAATTCTTGACCGTGCGGTCGAGCCGCTGGCTCTCCTTGAGCGTGATGTCGAGCAGCTTGCGCTGCGGCGCGTCGCCGTCGATCGAGCTGGCGAGCAGCTGCACCGAGCCCGAAATCGCCGCCAGCGGATTGCCGACCTCGTGGGCGAGGCCGGCCGCCATGGTGCCGAGCGCAGCCATGCGGTCGCGCAGGCGCAGCTGCTCCTGCAGCGCGCGCCAGGCGGTCAGGTTCTGGAACGCGAGGATGTAGCCGCGCTGCGTGCCCTCGTTGTCGCGCAGCTGGGTGAGGCTGAAGCCGATGTAAACCGTCTGGCCGTTGCGCTGCGTTTCGGTCTCGTGGCGGACGCGGCTGGCGGCCTCCTCGACGGTCACGTCGCCGTCGACCTCCTGCAGCTGCTGGCAGTAGGCCTGCCAGGAGTCGAGTGAGAACAGGCCCGAATCGACGATCGGATGGCCGAGCAGATCGCTTTGGTTGACGCCGAGGATCTCCTCGGCCGCGTGGTTGAGGCTGGTGACCTGGCCGCCCAGATCGGTGGTCACGAGTCCGCTGGCGATCGACTGGATGACGTCGCGGTGGATCGACTGCAGGTCCTGAAGATCCTGATGACGTTCTTCGAGCTTGCGTTCGACCATCGTGACGCTGTGTGCCAGCGATGAGGTAAGCAGCGCGACGGCATAGAAGCCCGACAGATGGAGGAGCGCGTCGACGCCCTGGATGCCGGGGACGTTGGTGAGCGTGCCGAGCAGCGGCTGCATCGTTTGCAGCGCCCATGTCCATTCGATGTCGACCAGCAGCGCCGGCGCCAGCCAGGTGACGAACGCGAGGCCGGCGACGATCACCGCGGCGTGGCGCCGCAGCAGCACCGCGGCCACGATGATCACCACGAAGTAGAGGATCGAGAGGCTGTTTTCGCCGTTGCCGAAGCGGTAGACCGCGGTCGTGATCAAGAGCAGATCGCCGGCGAACTGGACGTAGGCCTGCGCCACCGCGCGGGTGCGCAGCATCTGGTGCAGCGCGATGTAGAGCAGCGTCTGCGCGCACACCAGGCCGATCAGCAGCTGGACGATCGCGCCGGTCGGCTCGACCGCGGGCGCTGGCGGCCCGGTGATCGGCTCACCCAAGCGGCTGCCATCGAAGAGCAGCAGATAGGGGATTGCCATGCTGGCGACCACCAGCAGGCGAATGGCGATCAGCAGGCGCAGCTGGCGCTGCAGCAGCGCACCGGCGATCGGCGTCTCGGTGCCTGCAGTGCCCGCGCCGTCGCTGCGCCGGCGGCCGTGAAGCGGAAGGGCGACCGCCCGACGGACGGTCGCCAGCGGCGTCGGCCGCACGCCCGCCTCAGCCGATCTCGGTCAGGATCGAGTACATCGGCAGGTACATGGCGGTGACGATCGTGCCGATGATCACACCGAGCACGACGATCATGATCGGCTCGATCAGCTTCATCAGACCGGACACCGCGGTGTCGACCTCGTCTTCGTAGAAGTCGGCGATCTTCGACAGCATTTGATCGAGCGCACCGGTCTGCTCACCGACGCTGATCATCTGCACGACCATCGACGGGAAGATCTCGGTTTCGCCCAGCGGTCCGCTGATCGTCTTACCTTCTTCGACGCTTTTGCGCACCTGCATGAGCGCATCTTCGATGATCGCGTTGCCCGAGGTCTTGGCGGTGATCTCGAGACCGTCGAGAATCGGCACGCCCGACGAGGTCAGCGTTGCCAGGGTGCGGCAGAAGCGCGCGATCGAGATCTTGCGCAGCAGCATGCCGATGATCGGAATCTTGAGCAGCAGGTTGTCGAGTACCCGCCGGCCGTTGTACGTCTGGTGGTATTGACGGACGGCGAAGAAGGTCAGGAAGCCGGCGACGAACATCCACGGCGCGTAGGCGGCGACGAAGTTCGAGGCCTGCACGATGACGCGGGTCAGGAGCGGCAGGCGCGCGCCGAGGCCGGCGAACATCTGTGCGAAGACCGGGATGACCTTCCACAGAATGATGAAGACGACGCCTGCGGCGATGACGATGACCGTCACCGGGTAGATCATCGCGCTCGCCACCTGGCTCTTCAGCTTGACCGCCTTTTCGATGTAGGTCGACAGGCGCTGCAGGATGATGTCGAGGATACCGCCGGCCTCACCGGCCGCGATCATGTTGACGTAGAGGTTGTCGAACGCCTTGGGATGGCGGCGCATGGCCTCGGCGAGCGACGAGCCGCTCTCGACGTCGGTGCGCACCGCTTCGAGGATCTCGCGGAACGTGCGTTCGTCCTCCTGCGAGCCGAGGATCTCGAGGCACTGCACGAGCGGCAGACCGGCATCGAGCATGACCGAGAACTGACGGGTGAAGATCGAGACCTTTTTCGCCGACACGCTGCCGCCGAGTTTGGGCAGCAGCGGAATGCGGCGGTCTTTCTCGCGCAGGTTGCTGACGGTGATCTGCTGCCGGCGCAGGATCGCCGCCGCGGCCTCACGCGAGTCGGCGGCGATGACGCCTTCGCGCGCCTCGCCGGCTCGGGTCTTGCCTTTCCATACGAATTGGGCCATGTGGGGTCTCCGTCAGTCGTCCGGTCGGTGGACGGTCGTTGCCGAAGCGATGAATTCGATCGCGCGATCAGCGGCGCGGGCGGCTGCCCTGCAGATTGGGGTTGTTCGCACCGGGACCGCGCGAGATCAGCTCCTGGAGCTCGTCCGGATAGGCCGAGCGGGCCATCGCCGTCTGCATGCTGATGTAGCGCTTGTGGTAGAGCGACGCGAGCGCCTGGTTGAAGGTCTGCATGCCGTACTTCGCCTGGCCGGTCTGCATCATGCCGTAGATTTGGTGGATCTTGTCCTCGCGGATCAGGTTGCGGATCGCGGCGGTCGGCACCAGGATCTCCATCGCCAGCGCGCGACCCTTGCCGCTGATCTTCGGAATCAGCGTCTGACAGACCACGCCTTCGAGCACGAGCGAGAGCTGGGCGCGCACCTGCGACTGCTGATGGGCCGGGAAGACGTCGATGATGCGGTTGATCGTCTGCGCGGCCGAGTTGGTATGCAGCGTGGCGAAGGTCAAGTGACCGGTTTCAGCGATGCGCAGCGCGGCCTCGACGGTCTCGAGATCGCGCATCTCACCGATCAGCACGACGTCGGGATCCTGGCGCAGGGCGGCGCGCAGGGCGTTGGCGAAGCTGTGGGTGTCGGCGTGGACCTCGCGCTGGTTGATCAGGCAGCTTTTGTGCGAGTGCAGGTACTCGACCGGGTCTTCGATCGTGATGATGTGCTCGTTGCGCTCGCTGTTGATCTTGTCGAGCATCGCCGCGAGCGTGGTCGATTTGCCCGAGCCGGTCGGGCCGGTGACCAGCACCAGGCCGCGCGGCTTCTCGGCGATGCGTTCGAGCACCGACGGCAGACCGAGTTCGCGGAAGGTCTTGATCTCGTAGGGAATCGTTCGGAAAACCGCCGCGACCGCGCCGCGCTGGTGAAAGACGTTGGCGCGGAAGCGCGCCAGGCCCTTGATGCCGAACGAGAAATCAATCTCGAGATCCTCTTCCAGCCGGTGTTTCTGGATGTCCGTGAGGATCGAGTAGGCGATCTGCTTGGTTTCGGTCGGCGTCAGCGGCGGCAGGTTGAGCGGCCGCATCTTGCCGTCGATGCGGATATTGGGCGGTGCGTTGGTCGTGATGTGGAGATCCGAGCCTCCCTGCTCGACCATGTTTTTCAGCAGCGCATTCAGCGTCGGTGGCACGCGGGTTCCTCCGGCGATGGTTGTCCGACAACAGTGGATTGTTCGCCGCAGCAGCTTAGCACGATCGGATCGATCCATCGTCGCATCGCCATGGATCGCTGGATGTTCGCCAGCGCGCGCGATGCGGCGAGTGCGGTAGGCTGCGGAAGATGGCTGCCACCCCCTCGATCCACGAAGAACAAAAGCTCGGCAAGGTCTTCGACCGCCAGCTCTTCCGCCGCCTCCTGACCTACATCGGACCGCATCGTCGCCTGGCGATCGGCGCCGTGCTGCTGATCCTGCTGTCGTCGATGCTGCAGCTGGTCGGTCCGCTGACCACGGCCGTGGCGCTCGATCTCTTCATCCGTCCGCTCGACGGTGCCAACGAAATGGCGTCGGTCAGCCGCTGGGTCGCCGGTGGGCTCGACGCGCTCGGCATCGAACCCGATCGCCGCGCGGGCGTCGCCGGCGCGGGCGCGACCCTGGCGCTCAGCCTGATGCTGGCCTTTTTCGTGCTCTACGCCCAGAGCTGGCTGATGCAGGTGATGGGGCAGCGGGTGATGTACGACCTGCGCCAGCAGATCTTCGCCCATCTCCAGCGGCTGTCGGTGCGTCATCTCGATCGCACGCCGGTCGGCCGCCTGGTGACGCGCGCGACCACCGACGTCGCTGCGCTCAACGAGCTCTTCGCCTCGGGCCTGGTGCACATCGTCGGCGACATCGTGCTGCTGGTCGGCATCTTGCTCGTGCTCTTCGCCCTCGACTGGCGCCTGGCGCTGATCAGCTTCATCGTGCTGCCGCTGCTCGGCACGCTCACGCTGTGGTTCAAAACCCGCGCGCGGCGCAGCTACCGCGCGGTGCGCGTGCTGATCGCGCGCATCAACGCCTATCTGCAGGAGCACATCGGCGGCATGGCGATCGTGCAGCTCTTCGGCCGCGAGACGCGCGCCCGCGACGACTTCGCCGCGATCAACGCCGAGCATCGCGACGCCAACGTGCGGTCGATCTTCTACTACGCCGTGTACTTCCCAGGCGTCGAGCTGATCACCTCCATCGGCGCCGGCCTGATCGTCTGGTATGGCGGCGGCCAGGTGATCCAGGGCGCGCTCTCGATCGGTGCGCTGGTCGCGTTTCTGCAGTACGTCCAGCGCTTTTACCAGCCGCTGGCCGATCTGTCGGAGAAGTACAACGTGCTGCAGGCGGCGATGGCCAGCGCCGAGCGCATCTTCGAGCTGCTCGACACGCCGCCCGAGATCGCCTCACCGCCCGACGCCCACGGCGCGCGTCCGCGGGGCGCCTTCACCTTCGAGCGGGTGACCTTCGGCTATCGCCAGGCCGAGCCTGTGCTGCACGACATCGAACTCGACGTCGCCGCCGGCGAGACCATCGCGGTCGTCGGCCACACCGGCGCCGGCAAGAGCACGCTCGCCAACCTGCTGCTGCGCTTCTACGACGTCGACGAGGGTCGGGTGCTGGTCGACGGCGTCGACGTGCGCGACTGGGATCTGGCGTCGCTGCGCGGCGGTATCGCAATGGTCCTGCAGGACGTCTTCCTGTTCTCGGGCACGATCGCCGACAACATCCGCCTCGGCCATCCCGAGATCACCGACGCGCAGGTGCGCGCGGCGGCGCGCGAGGTGCACGCGCTGCCGTTCATCGAACGCCTGCCCGACGGTTTCGACACCCGCGTGCGCGAGCGCGGCGCGGGCCTGTCGGTCGGCCAGAAGCAGCTGATCGCCTTCGCCCGCGCGCTGGCCTTCGATCCGGCGATCCTGGTGCTCGACGAGGCGACGGCGTCGATCGACACCGAAACCGAGCAGATCATCCAGTCGGCGCTCGATCGCCTGCTCGTGGGCCGCACCAGCCTGGTGATTGCCCATCGCCTGTCGACCATCCAGCGCGCCGACCGCATCGTGGTGATGCACAGCGGCGCGGTGCGCGAGCAGGGCACGCACCAGGCCTTGCTCGCCCAGGGCGGGCTTTACCACACCCTCCATCAGCTCCAATACGCCACGGCGACCGCCGCGGGCGGCTGACGCGCGTTCGGCGGTCAGTCGGCCGTCGGCGACAGCAGCCGCCGACGATCGCCCTCGCGACGGGTCACGCCGCGCGCGTCGAGATGCGCGAGATAGGGCAGCGCCCAGCGACGACTGAGGCCGAATCGCTGCTTGAAGTCGGCGATCGAGAACGTCGTCCAGCC
>JBCCOR010000285.1:0-6555 GCA_039025295.1 Acidobacteriota bacterium | reverse complement strand
CGGCGATCCGATCCAGGCCGTCATCCGCGGGGGCGACGTCGGCGTCGGCGTGGGCCATGGCGATGGCCGCCGCCTGACCGCCCACACCAGGCGCGCTGAAGCTCACTTTGCGCGCGCCGTCGTTGTTGATGCCGACCCCGCGGATGACGGCCTGGATCGGATCGCCGTCCCGCAGCGCATCCTCCAAGCGCCGCAGCGCCACCATGGCCACACCGTTGCTCATGACGGTGCCTTGGGCCTTGGCGTCGAAGGGCCGGCAGCGACCGTCCGGCGAATGCATGCCCTCTTCTTCGAAGAGATAGCCGCAGCGGATCGGCACGTCGATGGTGACGCCACCGGCCAACGCCATGTCACATTGGTGGATGCGCAAGCTGTTCACCGCGTGGATGACGGCCACGAGCGACGTCGAGCACGCCGTTCCCAGGCTGATGCTCGGTCCGGTGAGATCGAGCTTGTAGGCCACCCGGGTGCTCATGTAGTCCTTGTCGTTGCTCAGCACCTGGACCAATTCGCCGACCTGCGCCACCGATTCCGGACGGTGAACCAGGTTGTTGACCAGGTAGCTGGTGAAGCCGCAGCCGCCGAACACCCCGATCGAGCCGTCGAATTGATCGGGCGCGTGACCGGATCGCTCGAGGGTCTCGTGTGCGACCTCGAGGAACAATCGATGCTGCGGATCCATGACCTGCGCTTCGACCGGCGTCATCCCGAAGAACATCGGGTCGAACCGATCGGCCTGCTCGATGATGCCCTTGGCCTTGACGTAGTCGGATCGCTGCAGGAGGTCCGGCGAGACCTCGGACAGCTCCTCGTCGCTGAAGAAGGTGATGCAGTCCAGTCCGCTCCGAAGGTTGTGCCACAGCGCTTCAGGACTCGAAGCCTTCGGGAACCGGCCCGCCATCGCGACGATGGCGATGTCCTTGTCGCGGACGGCCGGGCCGCCCGTCGACACCGCGGGTCGTTGGGGTACCGCGACGCGCGGCGCGCCCTTACCGATCCGCGACAGATGCTCGGCGAGCAAGCGGATCGTGGGGAATTGATAGAGCGCGACGACCGGCAGTCCGGTGCCGAAACGCGCGTTGACGCGTTCGACCAGCTGCAGGCTGAGCAGCGAGTTGCCGCCCTGATCGAAGAAGTTCGCATCGAGACTCACGGACTCCCGGCCGAGCACCGCGCGCCACAGATCGCTCAGATCGCGCTCGGCGTTCCCCGAGGGCGCGATGGGCTCCGGTGCGGCACGCTGTTCGACCACGGGCGCCTGCTCGGGCAGCCGTCGCCGGTCGACCTTGCCGTTGGCCGTGATCGGCAGCGCCTCGAGCTGGACGAAGCGCTCGGGAATCATGTATTCCGGCAAGCGACGGCTGGCGAACTGTCGCCAAGCCTCGGGATCGGCATCCTGAGGATCCGCGGCGACGACATAGGCGACGAGGCCCTTGTGTCCGCGGCGCTCGCTTACGGTGACGGCCACCTGCTCGAGCGCCGGGCAGTCGGCGAGCACCGTCTCGACCTCTTCGATTTCGATGCGGAATCCGCGAATCTTGACCTGGTTGTCCCGCCGACCGATGAACGCGATGCGACCGTCGGGAAGATAGCGGCACAGGTCACCCGTCTTGTAGAGACGCGCCCCGGGCGCATCGTCGTAGGGATGGGCGATGAACGCCGCGCGGGTCTGCTCGTCCAGCCCGTGATAGCCGCGCGCGAGGTTGACGCCGCCGACGTGAAGTTCGCCGACGGTGCCGACCGGAACGACGTTGAGCCAGCGATCGAGAATCAGCGACTGGGTGTTGGCGATCGGTCGACCGATCGGCGGCGGGTTGCCGTCGGGCGCGCACCGTCCGAGGGTCGCGCACACCGTCGTCTCGGTGGGCCCGTAGCCGTTGAAGATCCGGCGCTGGTCCGTCGACCACTTGGTGATCAGATCCGCCGTGCACGCCTCCCCCGAAGAGATCAGCACGCGCAAGTCCGGCAGCGATTCGTTCGGCAGCACGGCCAGGGTCGACGGCGGCAGTGCGGCGTGGCTGATGCGGTGCGCACGGAGCAAGGCGAGGAGCTCGGGGCCCGGGAGCAGATCGCGCCAGTCCGCGAGGCACAGCTCGGCCCCGACGGACAGGGCCATCCAGATCTCCGCCACCGACGTGTCGAAGCCGAAGGACGCGAACTGCAGAACCCGGCTGGTCCCCTCGACGCCGAACGCGTCGGCCAACACGGCGGCGAGATTGGCGACGCTGCGGTGCTCCACCAGCACCCCTTTCGGACGCCCCGTCGACCCCGATGTATAGATGAGGTACGCCAGGTTGCTGGCGGCCACCTCGGTCTCCGGATTGTCGGCCGCGAGATCCTCGAGCCCTGCGGGCGGGGCATCGAGGGTCAGAACCGAGATCGGGTGCTGGGGCAGCCGCGTATGCAGCGCTTCCTGGGTCAGGAGAATCTGCGCCCCGGCGTCGTCGAGAATCAGCTGGATGCGTTCCGCCGGATAGGTCGGATCCAAGGGCAGGTAGGCACCGCCGGCCTTCAGCACGGCGAGCAGGCCCACGAACATCTCGAAAGAGCGTTCGACGAACAGGCCGACGGCGACCTCAGGGCCCACGCCGAGGTCGCGCAGGTAATGGGCCCAGCGGTTGGCCCGCTGGTTGAGCTGCGCGTAGCTCAGCGTTTCGGTGCCGAGCCGAAGCGCTGGTGCATCGGGGGTCCGCGCCACCTGCGCCTCGAACAGATGGTGGGCGCAGGTTTCGTAGTCGTGCGCGCCGACGGTCTTGTTCCAGGCCACGAGCGCACGCTCGAGCGCCGCGTCGGAGAGGAGAGGCAGGGTGACCAAGGGCGCCTCCGGCGCCGCGACTGCGCGCTCGATGAAGATCGAGAGCTGCCCCTGGATCTCAGCGATCTGTTCTTCGCCGATCCGCTCCGGATCGAAGATCCAGGCGCAGGCATCCGAGCCCTCGGCGACCACGAGGGTCAGATCGGCATCGCGGTCGTCGCTGTGCAGGCTGTCGAGATCGTCGCGCAGCTCGACGCCGATCGACAGGCGAATCTTGGTGTGCGGCACCATGCCGCGCAGCCGCGGATAGCGCTGCACGAGATCCAGCGGATGAAACCGGCGGCGGCGGATGCGTTCGAGCTGCGCGTCCCATCGCGTGCGCATGGTCGCGAGACAGATGGACGCATCGAGCTCGACCCGCAGCGGAACGTAGCGTGCGAATAACCCGTCCACCGACGCGAGCTCGGGGCCGAGATCCGGACGGCGCCACGCGAGGTCGAAGGACTCGGCGCCGGTCAGCCGACCGACGAATGCTGCGAAGATCCCCAGGAGCGAAGATGCGGACGGCTGGTCTGCCTCCTCCGTTCTCGGTTCCAGCTGCGCCAAGGCCGCAGGCGATCGCCAGCGCAGCACCTGCGGCCCGCCGCTGCCCTGTGCGCTGTCCACGGAGGTGCGCAGGAAGTCGGGCGGACGCAGATCGGCAAGTCGTTTGACCCAGTAAGGCTCGTGCCGGACGAGCGCCGATTCGAGCTCCATGAGGCACTCGCCCATCGTCTCGTCGAGCGTCGGCAGCACCTGCCCCACGGCCAACGCATGGTGCTCGACCAGCTCGGACACGATCAGCGGCAAACCACCGAGGGTGTGCAGCCCGCGGATCACCACAGGGCTCGTCGCCGTTGCGACCGTCAGCGAATCCGCGTCGAACGCCATCAGGGTCCCGGGCGGCACCGTCGGCGCTCCGTCGCGCACGTCGAGCCGCTGCACGGTTAGAAACCGGTCGGCGATCGCGATCTTGGCCAGCCCCAGCGAATTGTCGTGGGCACCGAAGTTCAGGGCCCGGGTCAGCCCGTCGAGCGCCGCTGCAGGCCGACGCCAGTCGAGTAGACATCCCGGCACCGGCCGGCGCCGGCGGGCGTAGTAGGTGCGCTGCTCCAGGTCCTGCGCTTGGAAATGGGGCGGGTCACGATCCAGTGCGTCGAGCACCTGGGGAAACGAGCGCGTCGCGACCTCGAAGCACTTGCCGTCGAGGGTGAACGTGGTCTCGTCCGGCGCGACATCGACCGGCACACGAAGCAGCACATCGCCGGCATCGATCTCGCTCACCATCCGATGCCAGGTGATGCCGTGGGACGATTCGCCTTGGAGAATCGCCCAGGCGGTGGCGTGCACGCCGCCGTAGCGCGGCAGGTAGGAGTTGTGGCAGTTGATCGCGTATTTGCGGGCCGCGTTCAAGATCGCGTCGGGCAAGATCGACGGGTTCGCCAGGCTGAACAGGTAGTCGAACGGCGTTTCGCTGAGGAAGGTGACGAAGTCGTCGCGGCGGTCGATGTACGGGACATCGTGGGCGGCGGCCCACGACTTGGCCGAGGTACCCGTGGAGATCAGCGCGCCGAGGCGCTGGCCGCGATCGCGCAGGATCTCCGCACAGCGGATGACGATCGACTCGTTGCCGATGAGTACGAAACTGGCAGGTACCGAATCGCTGAGATCATTCACGGGCCGACTCCTCGTCGGTTTCGGGTGGCGGCATGAGCCTGAGGTTGCTGCTGACGTCCTGCGCTCCCGGCTGGATCGCACTCGCGCTGGGGCTGGGAGCCGGGCGTTCACCGTGGCGAACCCGGGGCAGCATCGCATTGACCCCACCACCGAGCAATCCGAGAATGCTCAGCGCGCTGGTCGTGGCGACACCGGCACCGAGCAGGTAGACGCTCAGGATGCCCACGCCGGCGGGAAGCATGCTGATGACGACACCCGTACGGAAATTCTGGCGCTGTGCGTCTGCGAGATCGAGCATCTTGGGCACCCGCCGGAGACTGCTGTCGAGCAGGATGATTTGCGCCGCGTCCTGCGCGCAGCCGGTAGCCCCGCTGAGGGAAACCGAGATATCGGCGCGCTGCAGCGCGATCGCGTCGTTGATGCCGTCACCGATGAAGCATACGGTGCGACCTTCAGCGCGCAGCTGCGCAACCACGTCCGACTTGTCCTCGGGAAGCTTTTCGGCGAAGTAGTGATCGATGCCCAGCTCGACGGCGAGGTTCCGCGTCGGCACCTCCCGGTCGCCGGAGAGAATGTAGGTCGTGATGTCCCGTGCGCGCAGGCCTGCGATCACCTCCATCGCCTCGGGCCGCATGACGGCCTCGAGTTCGATGGCGCCGACGACCTCGTCATCGATCGCACAGTAGACGAGGGTATGGCCGGCGCGCTCGGCCGGCTTCTGCGCCGCGCGCAGATTCTCGGGAATCGTGCGCTGCTCCATCTCCATGAAGCGCTGGCTGCCGACGCGGACGAGCCGGTTCGCGATGGTTGCCCGCAGCCCGTAGCCGACCTCGTAGGTGCTGTCGTCGATCCTGAGGGGTTCGAGCCGACGGCGTTGGAACGCGTCGAGAATCGCCAGGGCGATCGGGTGGGACTGCTTGCGCTCTGCCGTCGCCACGTAGCGAAGCAGTTCATCGGCGCCGAGCGCACCGCAGGTGTGGATGGTATGAACCTGTAGGCGATCCTCGGTCAGCGTGCCCGTCTTGTCGAAGATCACCGTATCGACATCGGCCAGGTGCTCGAACGCTCGTCCGTCTTTGATCAGAATGCCCTGCTCGGCGGTGAGCTCGAGGAAATTGAGCACGCTGGTCGGGCTGGTGATCCTGAGGCTGTAGCCCGGCGTACCGACCATGACCGCAAACGCTTTCGAAGGGCCGAGAAACGCCAGGGTCGCGGCGCCCAGCCCGACCATCGGCACGGCGCTGGCCTCGGCGATCCTCTCACCCCGCTGCTCCGCGGTGGATTTGCGATCGGCGGTCTGTTGCAGCACCGCCGAGATCTGGGCGGTGACCGTGTCGGCCCCGGTCCGGCTTACCGACACCCGCGCAGCGCCGGAGACGATGACCGTCGACGCGAAGACCTCGTCTCCGGCGCCTTTGTCCGCGGGCTGCGATTCGCCGGTCAAGGCGCGTTCGTCGATGGTCAGGTTGCCGTGAACGATCACGCCATCGACCGGAACGGTCTCGCCGGCGGTGACGACAACGACGTCACCCACCTCGAGATCTTGGAAGGGAACCGAAATCTCCGCGCCGTCGCAGAAGACCCAGACCGAGTCTGGACGCTGCGCGAAGATGTCGGTCAATCGGTCTCGGGTGCGGCTGCGGCTGCGGAGCAGCGCCTTGCGACTCCCGAGATAGAGCGTTCCGAACGCCGAGAGGGTAATGAAACGCCCCATGCCGATCATGCCAACCATGAAGATCGCGTCGATCACGGCGAGTCCGACGCGACGCTCCTTGACGACCTGCTTGTACGCTTCGGAAACGAACGGGGTGGCGGCGTAGACGAAACCCGGAAGCGCTGCCACCTGGAGCAAAGGGAAACCGAGCCCGGCCACCACGGAGGTCGCGAGCAGCCCCGACGTCAGCTTCAGATGACGGTCGAGCTCCCGCTCCAACATCTCGAACTCCGACGCTTTCTTGAGCTTCGCGCCGCCGTCGAGCAGGTCGCTGTAGCGGGCCTGCCCGTCAACGCGGATCGTCTGGATGCCTTCGTCGCCGGCTGGATCGTCGGCCCCTGATGGCCGCTTCTGACTCTTCTTCGGTCGT
>JBCCOR010000284.1:0-6560 GCA_039025295.1 Acidobacteriota bacterium | reverse complement strand
GAGGAACAGTGGCTCGTCGGTGACGCCGCAGCTCTGGATGAAGATGCCCGGGCTGGTCGCCTCGACCCCGACGAACGCAACGTTCGACGGCGTCGGCGCGAACGCGCTCACGACCTGCACCGGCACCCGCACGCCGGTGCGCACGCCGTCGGGCACCTGCAGATCGATGCGGTTCGGCAGCACGGTCATCAGCGGCGCCTCGACGCCGTCGATCAGCACGCGCGTGCCGCCGAGCTCGGTCGGCAGGGTCGGCGTCGGCGGCGCGAACGCCGGCGCGCCCAGGTTGTGGCCGACGATCGACGCCTGCGCGCCGGGCGCGACGTGCGGCAGGCCGACGATCAGCGAGGCCGCGTTCATCACGCCGGCCGAGACGATCTGCGGCTGCGTGGCGCACACCGACCAGCCGCGGCGCGGATCGAAGCGCTGGACGGTGCGCATCGTCGAACCCGGCGCCGGATCGGCGGCGGTCTGGGCGATGCCGCCGACCAGCGTCAGTCCGCCGCGCAGCATCGCGCCAGCGGCGTCGGTCAGCGGCATCGGGCCGGCGTGGCCCTCGAGCCAGACGCCGCGATCGGTTTCGAAGATCTGCAGGCTGGCGTCGCTCACGCCGTCGACCGCGCGACGGCCGCCGGCGAGATAGACGCGGCCCTCGGCGGCGTCGGCCGCGGCCTCGTAGACGCCCCAGCGCAGCGGCGGACCTGGCGCGAAGAAGCCGCGCACGGCGTCGAAGATGATCGTCTGATCGCTCGGCGCGCCGTCGGCGCCGAGGCCGCCCATAAAGAGCAGGAACGGACCGGCCGTGGCCGCCGCGGGCGCGTCGGCGACGATCGGCGTGCCGTCGAAGAACATCGCCGGCAGCGTGAACCACATGCCGCTGGTGTCGTCGTAGACCTGGAAGACGTCGGCGAGGGTCTCGCCGTTGCCGGTGCGGCCGCCCAGCACGTAGACGTTGTCGTCGAAGAAGGTCGCACCGGCGCGCGCCACCGGCGTCGGCAGCGACGGACCGGCGATCCACGCGTCGGCTTCGACGTCGAAGATCTGGACATCAGCGATCGCCGGCGCGCCCGGACCCGGCCGGCCGCCGATCACGAACAGGCGGTTGCCGATCGCGCCGCCCTGGGCGTCGAGCACCGGCCGCGGCAGCGCCGGACCGGCGTCGATCGCGCCGGTCGCCGGATCGTAGATCCACAGTCGATCGCTGGCCTCGCCGGTGGCGCCGGCGCCGCCGGCAACGTAGAGCCGGCCGCCGATCTCGTCGGCGACCGCGCCGCGCGCGAGGTCCTCGGGCGCGCACGGCATCGGCGGACGTGCCGGCGCCACCGGACGGAGGTCATCCGAGAGCAGGATCAGATGCGGATGGAAGAGGCTGTCGTCGGGCAGCAGCACGCCGTCGGGCTGCTGCGCGTTGGTCGGGCAGGCGAATTCGGGCGTGCCCGGCTTGCAGTTCTCCGGATTCGGCCAGTAGATCTCGCCCGTCGGACCGAACGAGAACAGCGGGAAGATGCCGAAGATGTCGTTGAACTGCGCCGCCGGACCGACCGGCAGGATCGACTGACCGACGAATTCGAAGCCGATGATCTGCCCGGTGGCGTCGAAGCGGAAGCGCGCATCGGCATAGAAGAAGCCCGGCGGCACCGGCGGCACCGGAATGCCGATATCGGGCGGCGGATAGCTGTTCGGGAAGGCGAAGAAGAAGCGGTTGATCTTGTCGGTCTGGGCGATCAGGGTGTTGCGGAAGATCGCGTCCATCTGGATCGACTCGACCGCGCCGGTCTCCAGATCCAGCATGCCGAGGTTGGGCGACGCCGGGAACGCGCGGTTGCGGCCGACGAAGTATTCCTGGCCGCCGCCGAACTCGATGAACTCCGGATCGGCGCCGAAGCCGTCGTAGATCACCTCGAAGGGCACCTTCGAGCCGACCGGCTCGCCGAACTGGACTTCGAGCCAGCCGGTCATCTTGGTGTTGCCCGGCGCCGGCGTCGGCTCCATGTACCAGGGGAAGTTGAAGAATTCGTCGCCGAACTCGCTCACGCGCGAGTCGAGCGAACCCGCGAGTCGTCCGCTCTCGGGCAGAACGACGCGCGCGTCGGCCGCCGGAACGGCGAGCAGCGAGGCGAGGGCGAAGAAGGCGGCGAGCGTGAGCGCGCGATAGCGCGCACGCGCAGCTCGGGACAGCGCGGACGAAAGCACCATGGGTCTCCCCTGTGGACGCGGCAGACGCCGCGGAGGCGCTCGAGCGGGTCCGCGGCCTGTGAATGGGTGAATTTCTGCCTGGAAGTCTGCCGGCTGATGCGCGCCTTGGCCATGGATCGAACCGGGTCGAAAACGATTCGATCCGCGGGTTGAACGGTCCTTGCACAGACCGGTTGAACAGCGCTTTTCCGCTCTTGAAATGCACAAAAGCCGCACCGCCCGTTCGGGGGCGATGCGGCTTCGAAGATGGGGAGTGCCCCGTTCGGGGATCAGAAGTCGAAGTGCGTGATCAGCCAGTGCTGCAGCGGATCGAGGGCCTGCCAGCGCGCCCCGCACCAGTCGACGAACCCGACCGTGTCCTGGACGTCCGGCGGCGTCTTGTCGCGGTACTGCAGATGGACGCCCGCGTGCTTGAGCAGCGCGGCGCGCGGATGGTCGGCGGCGTAGCCGCGCGGCACCTTCTGATAGTGCGTGCCGCGCAGCTCGACGTCGCCGTAGGCCTCGGCGTTCGCCCGCGCTTCGGCGATCGCCGTCTCCAGCGCCGCGCCCCGGTCATCGTCGGCGACGACCTCGCGAAAGGTCGGCAGCTTCTTCTTGTCGAAGCCGATCATGCCGGTGCCGAGCACGGTTTCGGTCGGCGTCAGGCGCAGATAGAACGACGGGCAGGTGCGTCCCTTGCCCTCGCCCTCCCAGAAGATGAAGTCGAGATGATCTTTGTAGGGCGTCTTGTCCTTCGAGAAGCGCACGTCGCGGTTGAGGCGGAAGATCGAGCCGTTGACGCGCGGCTCGGCGCGGACGCCGTCGCGTCCGGTCCGCTGCCGCAGGGCCTCCCCCATCATCTCGACGAAGGCCTTGGCGGGACCGATCAGGGCGCTGTCGTAGATCTTGCGGTTCGCGTCGAAGTAGTCCTTCGAGTTGTTGTCGGCCAGACCGGCCAGGAAGTCGATGCCGGCGGTCGGGAAGCCGTCGAAAAGGTTGCTGCTCACGAAAAAGTCTCCAGGTTGCGGGTCGGGAAACGTCAGGAATCCGAGACGGGAACGGAATCGCCTCGCAATTTGCCCCAGCGCCGCGCGCGTGTCAAGACGAAGGATTCATGCCGCGGGATCCCGCATTGACCACCCGATGGGTTTGGGCTACATTCGCGACCATTCGATCCCCGCCGCGCGCCCCCGCAGGCGCAACCCGTGACCCGCTTCCACGGAGACTGTTCCTATGGATTCCGAAGAGACGCTCTATCGGAGCATCGCCGAGCGCATGGCCTCGGCCCACGACGACGTGAGCGAAGGGCGCATGATGTCGCGCCCGGCGATTCAGTACAAAAGCAAGGTCTTCGCCTTCTACCGCAAGCAGCAGATGGTCTTCAAACTCGGCGTCGACTACGCCCCCGAGGACGACGGTATCGACACGTGGAGCCCGCTGGCGCCGTTCAAGACCAAGCCGCCGCTCAAGGGCTGGTACCAGATCCCGCCCCAGTACGAAGCGCGCTGGCCCGAGCTCGCCGAGCGCGCCATGCAGCACATCGCGGCCGAGGTCGACGGCGGTGGCTGACGCCCCGACGACCGACGGCAGCAGCGAGATCCCGATCGATCCCGCCCAGGCGATCGCGTCCGACGAACTCGAGGCGTTCCTGCTCGCCAAACCCGGCACCACCCGCGAGATGCCGTTCAGCCCGGACTCGCTGGTCTTCAAGGTCGCGGGCAAGATGTACGCGCTGCTCGCCTGGCAGGCCGATCCGATGCGCATCTCGTTCAAGGCCGAGCCGGCCGAGAACGAGGCCCTGCGCCAGCGCTTCCCCGCCATCCAGGGCGCCTACCACATGAACAAGCGCCACTGGAGCATGGTCGATCTCGACGGCCGCGTGCCGCGTGATCTGGTCTTCGACCTGCTCGACGGCTCCTACCGCCTGGTGGTCGCGAAGCTGCCCAAGAAGGTGCAGCGCACGCTGACGACCGACGCCGACGGCTGACGCCTCCGGTGTCCATCGACCAAACGATGGACACCGACGCGCCGTCACAGACAATGCGTTGACACATCGATCGGCGCATTGAACGCTGTTCAACGGACTGGTTCTCGGCCTGTACCTTTCTGCGATAGCGCGATCGGTTGCGGGCTGTTTTTTTGCGTTGCTACCGTTTTTTCACGGTCGCACGTGCGGCCATTCCTTCTTGCCATGACATTCGTCCAGGAGCAGCACTCGATGAAACCCGCCTTTTTTCGCGCCGTGCGTACGCGCGTACGCCCCACCGTCGCCGCATTCGCCGCGGCGCTCATGCTTTCGTCTTCGGCCCTGGTCGCCGACGGCGGCGTGACCTTCCATGACATTGCGCAGTCTGCCGATTCGGGATTGACCTATGCCCGCGTGCCTTCGCCGCGCAAAGCCAACTTCGACGCCCTCAAGCAGCAGGGCACCATCACCGGCGACGAGATGCCGCTGATTCCCAACAAGCCGCACGGCGCCCCGGGCATCGCCCTGTTCGACCACGATCGCGACGGTGATCTCGACATCTATGTGACCAACGGCCCCGGCGCGGCCAACAGCCTGTTCTCGAACCAGCACGCCGAGTCGGGCGTCGTGACGTTCATCGACGTCGGCCCCACCTCCGGTGCGGACGCGACCAGCCAGGACAGCAGCGGTGTGTGCTTCGGCGACATCGACAACGACGGCGACCACGATCTCTACGTGCTGGGCTCGATCGAGCCCAACCGCCTGTTCGAGAACCAGGGCGACGGCACGTTCGCTGAGATCACCGACGCGGCCGGCGTCGGCGGCGGCGCGTATTCCTCGACCAGCTGCGCCATGGGCGACGTCGACAACGACGGCTATCTCGATATTTTCGTCGGCAACAGCCACACCGACTGGCGCGACACGCTGGCGCTCTTCGATCCGTTTCGTTTCAACGAGCACAATCAGCTCTTCCGCAATCGCGGTGACAACACGTTCGCGGATATCAGCGCGACCTCAGGCGTTCAGACCCTGGGCGGCTATCTCGGCAGCGTCGACGGCGCCGCCGGTTTGACGCTCGCGGTCGCCCTGGTCGACTACGATCTCGACGGCGATTTGGACATTTTCACCGCCGACGACCAGGGCGCCGTGCCGATGGCGATTTACGGCGGCGTGGATCGCGGATTGATCCAGGCCTTTCGCAACGACGGCACCGGGCAATTCGAAAACGTGTCGAGCGCGATCGGCCTCGACAAGCCGGGCGCGTGGATGGGCCTTGCCTTCGGCGATCTCGACTGCAACGGTCGCCTCGATCTCTTCGCCAGCAACTTCGGCGATCATCTCCTCGCCATCCGGCCGTTCCCCTTCGCGCGCGGCGACGCGACGACGCGCTGGTTCCTGGGCCATGACGACGGCACGTTCAGCGATCCGGGCGTGGGCGATCTGAAGACCGCGCCGTTCGGCTGGGGCGCCGCCGTCACCGACTACGACAACGACGGCGACAGCGACATCGTGTACCACGGCGGCGTCGACTTCGGCGTCGTGGTCGATCTGACCAACCCCGGCACCGTGCTGCAGAACCAGGGCTGCTCGGCGACGTTCGACTACGACGCGAACGCGCTCGCGCAGTCGACCAACCACACCCGCCGCGCCGTCGAGGGCGTCGCGGTCGGCGATCTCGACGGCAACGGCTTCGTCGACATCGTTTCGGTCGCCAGCTTCGACGTTCCCCCGTCGACCCCGGTGGTGCCCATTCCGGTGCAGTACGATTCGCCGTTCGACGCGGTCGCCATGATGGTGCCGACCTTCACGCCCAACGAGACCTGGACGTCGTTCACCTGGAACGGCTTCTCGTTCGACAACGGCTCGCTCTCGGTCGAGCTCAACAGCGCCGACAACGGCAACCACTGGATCGCCGTCGACCTGGTCGGCACGATGGGCATCACCCCGCGCGGCCGCGTCAACCGCGACGGCATCGGCGCCACGGTGCAGTTCCGCAGTCCGCGCCGCAAGTCGGCCATGGTGCCGGTATCGGGCGGCGCGAGCTATGCGTCACAGGACAGCCTGCGGGCACATCTGGGCATCGGCGACGAGCGTCGCGGCTGGGTCGACGTGCTGTGGCCGGGCGGCACGAAGAACCGGCTCTACACCGTGCGTCACGGCGAGCAGATCCGCTTCCCGGAGATCCCCTGCAGCTACGACGGCGCCTGGGAAGGCGGCTTCTTCGACTACGGCCAGTGCGTCTACGAAAGCCTCGACGCGCTCCAGGCCGCCGGCCAGGTCGACGACGCGATGCGCGCGCGCCTCTTCCTGAGCGCCATTCGCGCCTACTTCGACAGCCGAGGCAGCGCGACGACCGTCACCACGCGTTAATCCACATCCACTTAACCGGATCAGGTCTGCCTGATCCGGCTCTTTCAACCGG
>JBCCOR010000283.1:0-6608 GCA_039025295.1 Acidobacteriota bacterium | reverse complement strand
GCAGACGCCGTGGCCGGGGTCATCAATTATGTCTTGGATGATGAGTTCACGGGGGCCGAAATCAGCGTTCGGGCCGGACAAGAACTTGATGATGGCAATCTGTCGACCGCGGCGCGCGCGCCGAGCAGGCCGAGCTGGGCACCGTCGACCGGCCGGCCGGCGGCGTCGAGCAGATGACCGCGGGCCTCGATCGCGTCGCCGACGCCGTAGACCAGTGCCGCGACGGCGGCCGCGCCGCGCGCGGGCACCGACGGTGCCGCGGCCGGCATGTACGGATTGTCGCCGAAGACGAACGGAAAGGGGGCATCTTCTCGCTGGCGATCGGCCGGCTCGCGCACGAGCAGCCACTGATCGCGCGGCTCGGCGACCATCGGCGGCAGCAGCCGCGCGGCGTCGCGGGCGAAGTCGGGCACGCGCAGCGGATGCACGCGCAGCGTGCTGCGCCCGTCGACGCCCTGGCGCACGAGCACGCGCAGCGCGTAGTCGCCCGCGGGCAGATCGGCGTGGGCGTAGACCTTGACGCCGCGCGCGCGCAGGTTGGCCGCGCTTTGGCTGGCGTCGATCTGGAAGGCCTGGGCGAAGCGATCGACGATCGTGCCGTCGTCGGCGACGGCGTAGCCGTAGACCTCGACCGGCAGCTTGCCGGCAGCGGCACCGCCGTCGAGCAGGCTGGCGCCGCCGATCTCGATCACCACCGGCACGTAGGCGCGGTCGGTGCCCGCGACCGCGACCGGCACGCCGAGCACGTTGACGTCGAGCGCGCCGCCCTCGCGGCCGAAGAGGCGCGTCGCGGCGTCGAGCTGGCGCTCGCCGGCGCTGCGCTCGGCGTAGGGCTTGGGCGTGAAGTAGCCGGCGCGGTGGTAGGCGCGCGTGCCGCGCGGCACGGCGTCGCCACGCAGCCTGATCTTCAGCTTGCGGTACGACCCGTCGAAGGCAACGTTGTCGGCGCGAAAGGCGAGCAGGTAGGTGACGCTGGTGTTGTCGAGCAGCTCGCCCAGCGCCTCGCCGAGATCGTTGGCGTTGCGGTAGAGCTGGCCGCCGGTCTCGTTGGCCATGTAATAGAGCCCTTCGTCCTGCAAATTGCCGCCCGCGACGACGCCCGCGTTCTTGTTGCGCACGCCGGCGATGTCGATCGCCTGGATCGTGGCGTCGGTGCGCTGGAAGGTCTCGGCCATGCGCGCGAGGGCGTTTTGCACCGCCGTGCTGCCGAACTCCTCGTCGTTGTCGCCCGAGGTGAACGCGTGCAGCGTCGCCTGCGCCACGCCCCGCGCCAGCGCGTCGGAGCGCTCGCGATTCGGACCGTCGCCGAGGAAGACGCTGCTGTCGAAGCCCTGCGAGAGATACACGACGTGCTTGCGACCGCGCACGGCGTCGAGCATCTGCGCCAGCTGGCCCATGCCGCGCGCCATGCCGACGACGCGCGCCTGGCGCTCGCGCCGGTCGATGCGCTGGACCTGGGTGATCGTGTTGCGCAGCGTCTCCGTCAGCTCGTCTTCGATGTCTTCGCGCACGCCGGCCGCGCCGTCGCCGCGGCGACCGCCGGGGCCGGCCCCGGTCCGACGATCCTGCGCCAGACCGGTGATCGACAGGCCGAGCGGATCGTTGCGGCGGTCGATCAGCTGCGGCATGCCAAGGCTTTCGATCGCGGCGTCGAGCTGATGGCGATCGGAGGTGAAGCCGATCAGGACCTCGGGACCTTTGAGCTGGCTGTAGGTGGCGACCGCGGCGAGATCCTGCGTGTGTAGATCGTTCGAGACCAGCTCGCGGGCCGCGCCGCGGGCGCGCACGATCGACTCGGGATCCGAGTAGGTGAGATCGAAGAGCAGCAGAAAATGGCGCCGCGCCGCCGCCGGCACCGCGACCGGCGCAATGGGCGCATCGACCGCGTCGGTCGACGGCACGCCGATCGTATCCAGGTCGATGACCTCGAAGCCGTCGATCGCGCGCGCCGTGCGACCGTCGACGATCTCGAAGTTGTCGGCGGTCAGGCCGCGCACGGGCTTGCCGTCGTGGACGACGTTGACCGGCACCTCGACGTAGACCACGTCGGCACTGCCGCCGAAGGTCTGCGGCTGTGCGGTTGGCGAGGCAGCTTGCTGCGACGGCGCATCCGCGCCGTCGGCGGCCCACGCGGCGATCGGCGCGGCGAGGAGAGCGACGAGGGCGATGCGGATGCACAGCGGCGCGATGCGCGACGAGAGACGATGATGAACCATGATGGACCTCACGGGTTGGCCGCCGCGATCTGCACCGGCGCGCGCGCGGTCAGGGGTTGATCGGTCGTGCCGGACTGCAGCTCGACCTCGATCACGTAGTCGCCGGGCGCGACGCCGTCGACGTCGAGGCGCAGATCGAGCTGCACCTGGCCGGGCGAATCGGGGGCGGCGCGCGCGCCGAGCAGATCGAACGCGACGCCGTCGATCGGCTGACCAGCGGCATCGAGCAGGCGTCCCGTGGCGCGGACCGGATCGCCAACGCCATAGGCGAGCGCGGCGATGTCGATCGCACCGCGCGCAGGCAGCGACGGCGCAGCCGCCGGCATGTAGGGATTCTGTCCGTGCAAGAAGGGGAACGGATCGCCTTCGCCCCGGCGCTCGGTCGGCTCGCGCACGAGCAGCCACTGGGCGGGCGACTCCGCGACCATCGGCGGCAGCAGGCGGGCGGCCTCGACGGTGAAGTCGGGCACGTCGACCGCATTGACGCGCAGCGTGCTGCGCCCGTCTGCGCCGTGGCGCACGAGCACCCGCAGGGTGTAGTCGCCCGGCACCAGGTCGACGTGGGCGTAGACCTTGACGCCGCGCGCGCGCAGCGCGACCGAATTCTGGCTGGCGTCGATCTGGAACGCCTGGGCGAAGTTGTCGACCACCGTGCCGTCGTCGGCGATGGCGTAGCCGTAGATCTCGACCGGCAGCTTGCCGTCGCCGGCGCCGCCGTCGAGCAGGCTGGCGCCGCCGATCTCGATCACCACCGGCACGTAGGCGCGGTCGGTCTCGGTCGCGACCGGCACGCTCAGCACCTCGACGTCGAGGGCGCCGCCCTCACGGCCGAAGATCTGGCTGGCGGCGTCGAGCTGACGCTCGCCGCGGTTGCGCTCGGCGTAGGGCTTGGGCGTGAAATAGCCCGCGCGATGGTACGCGCGCGCGCCGCGCGGCACGTCGTCGCCGCGCAGCTTGATCTTCAGCTTGCGGTAGGCGCCGTCGAAACTGACGTCGTCGGCGCGGAAGGCGAGCAGATAGGTCACGCTCGTGCCGTTGAGCAGCTCGCCCATCGCCTCGCCGAGGTCGTTGGCGTTGCGGTAGAGCTGGCCGCCGGTCTCGTTGGCCATGTAAAAGAGTCCTTCATCCTGCAGATTGGCGCCGGCGACGACGCCGCCACCCTTGTTGCGGATGCCGGCGATGTCGACCGCCTGGATCGTCGCGTTGGTGCGCTGAAAGGCCTCGGCCATGCGCGCCAGGGCGTTTTGCACCTGGGTGTTGCCGAAGCTGGTGTCGGAGGTGCTGCCTTCGAAGTTGGCCGCCATGGCCTCGGCGACGTTCGCCGCCACCGCGTCGGAGCGCTGCTGACTCGGACCGCGGCCGAGGAAAACCGTGCTGTCGAAGCCCTGCGAGAGGTAAACGACGTGCTTGCGGCCGCGCACGGTGTCGAGCATCTGCGCGAGGTTGGCCATGCCTTCGGACATGCTGACGATCTGGTTCTGCGCGTCGGCGGTCTCGAACTGCTGGATGCGCTGCACGCTCGTGCGGATGAACTCGGCAACGGCTTCGCCGGCGAAGCCGCCGCCGCCCGAGGTCAGCGCGCTGCCGCCCGAGGCGCCGCCCTCACCCTGCATGTCGGCGAGCACGAGACCGAGCGGATCGCTGCGGCGGTCGATCAGCTGCGGCACGCCGAGGGTTTCGATCGCCTTGTCGAGCTGCCGGCGGTCGGAGGTGAAGCCGAGCACGATCTCCGGGCCCTTGGCGAAGCTGTAGGTCGCGACCGCGGCGAGATCCTGCGCGTGGAGGTCGTTCGACACCAGCTCGCGCGCCGCTTCGCGGGCGCGCACGACCGACTCGGGATTGGAGAAGCTCAGGTCGAAGAGCAGCAGGAAGTGGCGCCGCGCGGCCGACGGCATCGTCACCAGCTCCTGGGGCGCGTCCTCGACCGCCGCGTCGATCGTGATCGCCTCGAGATCGATGACCTCGAAGCCGACGATCTCGCGCTTCTTGCGCTTGTCGATGACCTGGAAGTTCTCGGCGGTCAGGCCGCGCACGGCCTTGCCGTCGTGGACGACGTTGACCGGCACCTCGACGTACACCACGTCGGCGCTGCCGCGGAAGGTGCGGCTGTCCGCGTCCTGGCCGTGCGCCGCCGCGACGCCGAAGAGGGCGAGGCCGACGACGAGCAGCAGGACGGCTCGCGGGATGACGGAAAAAATGACAACAAACGTCGACAAGCGCATGGGAAGCCTCCTCGGGGCACAGCGCGGCCTGGGACGTCCGTCAGGACGCCATGATTCGCCGCATCGGCGCCGGTGAATGGACTCAGTTGCGGACGGTGAACGGAATCGGTGCGAGATCGACGGATCGCTGCCCGCTGCCCGCACCGACGGCAAGCTCGAGGGTGTAATCCCCTGGACTGAGCCGGTCGGTGGCGAGCGTTGCGAGCAGCTTGTCGTAGCCGCGAATGCCGGTGACGGTGCGCTCGACCCGCGCGATCAGCGGCATCTCGGGCGAGACCACCGAGCCGTCGTTGCGGCGGACGACGCTGTTGACCTCGATCGCGCCCGACGGCAGGTGATACGCCACCAGGCAGAACCGGGCTTCGTCGTCGTTGGGCACGTTCGGGCGAGCGGCCGGAATGTAGATCTCGCCGTTGACCGTGAACGGATAGACCACGCTTTCGTTGTTCGCGCTCTGCAGCTGCTCGTTCTGCTGGCGCACCAGCAGCCAGCGGGTCGGGTCGTCGAGGAAGAGCGGCTGGGTGATCGCCAGGTTGCGGTCGGCGTAGTCGGGCACGACCGTCTCGATCGAGCGCACGAGCGTCGCGCCGCTGGCCGCGTTGCGCACCAGCACCCGCACGCGGTGCGCACCCGGCGCAAGCATCAGATGGCCGTAGTACTTCAGGCCCTCGAGATCGCGCGTCTCGGTGTCGGCCAGGCGGACGCCGAACGCCTGCGTGAAGAAGTCGCGCATCGCGCCCTGCTCGTCGGTGACGTAGACGTAGATTTCGAGCCCGATCGGCTGGTTCTCGGCCTGCTTGCGCATCGCCTTGCGCGCGCGCTTCGCCTTGCGACCGCTGAGGTTGGTCGCGACGTTCTCCATGCTCGAGCGCAGCCACGCGCCGTCGATCTCGAGAATCACCGGCACGTAGGCGCTGGCTTCGTTGGCGCGGAAGGGCGTGACCAGCAGATCGAGACCCGGGCCGCTGTCGTCGCTGTCCTCGCCGCCCGCCGTGGCGATCGCGCCGGCGGCCAGCAGCTGTTTCTCGAGCGGATGCAGCTCCTCGAACGGGCGCGGTGCGTAATAGCCCTGGCGATGGGAAATGCGCAGGCCGCGCTGGGCGCCGTCGGCGAGCCTCACCTTGAGCCGTCGGAAATCGCCGTCGAGCTTCAGGTCCTTGGGCTGGAAGCGCAGCAGATAGGTGACCTGCGTGCGCCGCAGCACGCGTTCGAGCTGATTGCCGAGGTTGTTGCCGTCCTTGAACAGCTCGCCGCCGGTCTCGTTGGCCATGTAGAACAGGCCGGCGTGCCCGGGGTTGTTGGTCGCGTCACCGCGCTCGCCGCGCAGGCCACCGATGTCGATCGCCTGGATCACGCAGTCGGCGCGACGAAATTCTTTGACCATCGCGTAGAGGTCGTTCTGAAGCTCGGTGTTGCCGTAGAGATCGTCGCTGTCGACCAAGAAGAGATTGCCGCGCTGGATGTTGAGGGCGCGGTTGTCGAGGCCGCTGCGGTTGTCGGTGGTCTGCACGTCCTCGCCGAGCAGCAGGCGGCTGTCGAAGCCCTCCGAGAAGAGGATCACCTGCTTGCGGCCGGCGGTGCTGTCGAGCAGGCGCGCCATCTCGCCCATCGAGCGGCTCATCGCGGTGATCTGGCTGCGCTGGAAGCGGCGCTCGCTGCGGTCGATCTGGTTGAGCACGATGCGCGCCGAGTCGGTCGCCGAGTCGCGCCCGGAGAGATCGACGTTGGCCGACGGGGCGTCGGCGCCGATCGAGCTCGAGACCGAGTTGGATTCGCCGACGATCGAGTCGCGCAGCACGAACGACAGCGGATCAGCGTTGATCCGGCGTTGGCTGCTGAGCAGATCGAGCGCGCGCGCCACCTGGCTGCGGTCGGACGTGAACGTGACCAGCAGGCGCGGGCCGGTTTCGAGGCTGTACGAGGCCACCGCCACGAGGTCGGTCGGATGCAGCTGATCGAGCACGATGTCGCGCGCCGCGGCGCGCGCCTGGGTGACGCTCGACGGATCGGAGAAACTCAGGTCGAAGAGCAGCAGGAAGTGCCGCCGCGCGCCCCCGGGCAGGGGCGGCGCGCCGCCCCGACGCGCGGGGACGATGGTCTCGAGATCGATCATTTAGAAGGAGGTCAGGGCCGGCTAGTTTGCGTAGTCGGAGACGATGTAGTGGTTCGG